>JBGOXG010000063.1:0-11580 GCA_041479025.1 Anaerolineae bacterium | reverse complement strand
GGGCGGGACGACTCATGAGCCGACATCAAGCCAAACATGAAATCCGCGGTGATCAATTGAGAAAGGAATTGGAAAGTAGGGGAATTAGAGTCCGGGCGGGAAGCCTGCCTGGCCTCGCCGAAGAAGCACCGCAAGCTTATAAAGATGTAGACGAAGTGGTAGAGACCGTGACCGCTGCCGGGATCGCTCGTAAAGTTGCCCGGCTTATTCCTGTCGCCGTGATCAAAGGTTAGACGCTTCATGCTTGTTCGGGGGAACTTTCATTCTACGCAGGACGTCCAGGTAATAAAGGAGGAAAGCATGAAGAAAACAATAGTTACTGGTTTTGAAGTGTATTCCGAGGCAGATGCCAGCATCGCCTGTATCCAGGTGCTGGAACAAATAAATGCCAATGTTGCGCTGGGGATTTATTCACAAGGACAATATGTCGTATACCTAAACGGAGAATTTGTTGGGGGATTTAATGGATAGAAATCCGGACAATCAACTGAATGCCCGGATGTTCTTAGTGAGAAAGGACTTGAGAGAGAAATAATTTCGTACGCTCTTCCTTTGGATTCTTAAATATTTCTTCCGGGGTACCGCTCTCAACGATCAATCCCTGATCAAAGAAGTACATACGATTAGCGACCGCTTTTGCAAAACCCATTTCATGGGTGACCACCAACATCGTCATTCCGCTTTTTGCCAGTTCAATCATCACGTCCAGAACCTCTTTGATCATTTCAGGGTCGAGTGCGGAAGTCGGTTCGTCAAAGAGCATGATCTTGGGCTGCATCGCCAGCGCACGGGCAATCGCCACCCTCTGCTGCTGGCCTCCAGAAAGATGCCCGGGATATTTTAGAGCTTGCTCCGGGATCCCAACACGGTTTAATAGCTGGAGGGCAACTTCCTCCGCTTTTTCCTTTGTCCACTTGCGGACCTGAATGGGAGCCAGCGTGATATTTTGCATCACCGTCAGGTGCGGGAAAAGGTTGAATTGTTGGAAAACCATGCCAGTCTCCATGCGAATAGCTTCAATATTACGCATATCGCCGGTCAATTCGATGCCATCCACAATGATTTCGCCTCGTTGGTGTTCCTCTAAGCGATTAAGGGTACGAATAAAGGTGGATTTCCCTGATCCAGAAGGACCGAAGATAACGATGACTTCCCCTTTCTTAACTTCCATGTCAACACCTTTCAGCGCATGGAAATGTCCATACCACTTCTGAACTTCGCGGCATACAATGATGGGATCGTTTTCGGCCATCGGGAATCTCCTTGGGATTCTCAATAATTATAGCAGATACAACTACTTACCCGGTATGCTGATCCTCGCGAAACGCGCATGAGTCAAAATAACCAGCGCATCAACGGGAAGCAGGATGTTCAACCCACGCTGACCTCCCGAGATATGGATCGATTCGTGTGCCTGCGCCGCTTCATCGATTATTACCTGAAAACCCTTGTTGATCAAGGCCAACGGAGAGATACCCCCCGCCAGAAGCCCGGTTAATTGTTCAGCTTCCCTTTCAGTCGGAAGGGATACTTTTTTCTCGCCAAGCACATTTGCCAGTAATTTAAGATCAACCGTATTAGTGCCAGGGACCACTACCAGGATAGGTTTACCCTTTGCCGAGGAGGGGGTGCCATTGGAATGTTGGCGCGTTACGACCAGGGTCTTATATACATTCTCGGAAGGGACGTTTAGAAAATGTGCCGTCTCGACTGCTCCGAGTTTATCAACCGGAGTCTCAAAGGCAGTATAAGTTATCTTTTTTCCATCCAAGATCCGGGTAACATTGTTGACGGTAGCCACAACAGCCTCCGGTTAAATTATAATGCCACAAAAAATTTCCCAAGTAAGATTGGACTGCGCATGTTCATCGAAAAACCTCAGACAGAAGTAAAATAAGAGCACGATGAAGAAAACTGCAGAAGCCCCTATTGGAATCCAGGCGCTGCTGGACAGTCTCCCGGCTGATTACAACCTTATGGATCGGGAAATGCTGATGCGCGCCTATCAAGCTGCGGAAATCGCACATGAGGGACAAAAACGCGCGTCCGGGGATCCTTACATTAATCACAGTGTGGCTGTAGCAGCAATCCTGGCGGAGATGCATGTCCCGCCTGAAGTCATCGCTACCGGCCTATTGCACGATACGGTTGAAGACACCAAACTTAGTCTCAGCGATATCCGCAGGGATTTCGGGGATACCGTTGCCAAGCTCGTGGATGGTGTGACGAAACTCTCACATTTACCGCGCGTCTCAAGAGGGGATCAGCACGAAGGGGATAACGGCGAAGTGCCCGAAGAGGAAAAGCTGTCACCTGAGCAGGTATCCAAAAGGAAAAAAGATCTCGCCACCGAGACATTGCGCAAAACTTTCCTCGCGATGGGTGAAGATGTGCGCGTGGTGTTGATCAAGCTTGCCGATCGGCTCCATAACATGCGTACTTTGAGCTACACAAAACCGGATAAGCAGAAGCGCGTTGCACAGGAAACGCTAGATATCTTCGCGCCACTGGCAAACCGGCTTGGAATCTGGCAAATGAAGTGGGAATTGGAAGACCTGGGATTCCGCTATGTCAACCCGGAAAAATACAAGGAAATCGCTGAACAACTCGCCGAACGACGCGATACACGTGAGCAGCAGATAGTGGAGATTGTCATCAGCCTACAAAAGCTCCTGGCACAGCATCACATAAAGAATGAAATATCCGGGCGTCCGAAACATATTTATTCAATTTATCGCAAAATGCAACTTAAAGGTAAAGCCTTTGAAATGGTACGCGATGTACGTGCCGTGCGAGTCATCGTGCCCGACATATCCTCCTGCTATATCACACTTGGAATTGTTCATAATCACTGGCGTCCGATCCCTTCAGAATTTGATGACTACATTGCCGCGCCGAAAGATAATTTTTACCAATCGCTGCATACGGCTGTCATTTACGATGACGGAAAACCGCTCGAAGTCCAAATCCGTACTGCTGAAATGCATCAGAACGCGGAATATGGTATTGCTGCCCACTGGCGCTATAAAGAGGGCGGAAAACCCGTCGAGGAAGCCTATGAGCAGCGCATTCTTTGGCTGAGAAGGATGATGGAATGGCGTCAAGATGTCGACGACGCACAGGAATTCGTAGATGGGATGAAAACCGATGTTTTTCAAGATCGCGTCTACGTTTTTACCCCGCGAGGCGATATTATCGATTTGCCGGCTGGTTCCACTCCGATCGATTTTGCTTACCATGTCCACACCGATGTCGGCCACCGATGCAGGGGTGCCAAGATATCAGGAAAACTAGTCCCGCTGGATCACGCCCTTCAAACGGGCGACCAGGTTGAGATCCTGGCTGCCAAACAAGGTGGACCCAGCCGGGACTGGCTCAATCCCGCCCTTGGATTAGTCAAGACACAACGAGCGCGTTCCAAAATCAAAGCCTGGTTCAAGAAACAGAACCGGGATCAAAATATATCCCAGGGCCGTGCCCTTCTCGAGCGGGAGCTACAAAGATTGGGTTTGAACGATATCAACCTGGAAGACGTCGCCCGCGAGCTAGAATTCAAATCCACCGAGGAAATGTTCGAAGCCATCGGCTGTGGCGACATTACGACCGGGCGAATCTTTAACCGTCTCTCTGACCGGTATATCCCTGTCATCGAGCAGGAAGATATTATTCCCGTTTCAGCTCCCAAAAGTGAAACAGCCTCTTCAGAAGCGATCAAAGTGCTCGGGTTGAAGGGGCTTCTCACAACCATGGCGAAGTGCTGTAATCCCGCGCCCGGCGACCCAATCGTCGGGTATATCACACGCGGCAGAGGCGCAACAGTCCACCGGCAGGATTGCCCCAATGTTCTTCATATGAAAATGAACGACCGTGATCGATTGGTGCGTGTCACCTGGGGCGAGCACATTCACACATATCCTGTTCCTATCCGGATAACCGCTTATGACCGTCATGGGCTGATGGGCGACATATCAAATCTGCTCGTCAATGAAGGGGTAAATATTGTCGACGTAAATGTCCACATTGATCGTGACAGCATTCACGCCGATGTGGCAGATATGCGCCTGGTTGTTGAAATTAAAGATCTGGAACAACTTAGCCGGCTGCTAACGAAAATTGAGAACCTGGCCAACGTGATGGAAGCGCAGCGATTAAGGGGTGGCTAATCGCATTTGACGGATTGCCCGAAGTTATTTCAAGGGGGGATGAAAGAAGATAAGTGGTATAATCTCGCCGCTTTTCAGCTATAAAGGCGTCAAAATGCTCAGTGTCAATGAAGCTCGCGAATTGATTCTCTCACAATTCCTGCCAGTAGATTCGATGACCCTTTCTTTGCTAGAATCGGCCGGACGCATCCTTGCAGAACCCATTATTTCTGAAATCGATCTCCCCTCATTTGACAATTCCAGTGTGGATGGTTTTGCCGTCCGGTCAGCGGATGTCGATTCTGCCGATTCTATAATTCCGGTATCCTTGCGGGTTACAGGTGATATCCCAGCAGGAATGCACAATGAACATACTATCCGACAAGGTGAATGTATTCGGGTTATGACCGGAGCACCAATCCCCGCGGGCGCAGATGCAGTCGTAATGGTGGAGGATACAGATTTCAACTTCCGGAAAGCTGGCATTCCAGCACCAAGGCAGGTCGCAATCAAGAAGCCAGTTCTTGCGGGTGAAAACATCAGGCGCCAGGGAGCTGATGTGCGCGCTAAGCAGGATATCCTCCCCAGACATCATCGATTGAAAGCACAGGATATCGGACTGCTCGCCATGTTGGGAATTCCTCAGGTTAAAGTTTTTCGCCGACCGCGCGTTGCAATCCTGTCGAGCGGTGATGAATTGATCGCTGTAGATGCGCCACTTGCATTCGGGAAAGTAAGGGATGCCAATTCATACTCTTTAAGTATCCTCGCGTCAGAAGCCGGGGCGGAGACGTTAGACTTGGGCATCGCGACGGATCATCCGGATTCTATAAAAAGGTTGCTCGACCATGCCGTCGACGTGAATGTGGATGCGATTATTTCATCTGCCGGCGTCAGTGTAGGGGCATTTGATTACGTCAAGGAAGTCGTTGAGAACCGAGGTTCGCTTGACTTCTGGAAGGTTGATATGCGCCCTGGAAAACCTCTTGCCTTCGGCCATTATCGTGGAATTCCGTTCTTCGGACTGCCCGGAAACCCTGTCTCAGCCTTTATCGGCTTTCTTGTATTTATCTCCCCGGCATTGGAGAAACTTTCCGGAGTTGAAGCAGGGTTGCCAGAGGTAACCCGCGTCAGACTGGCAGAGGCGGTGGAGTCCGATGGCAGGGAAACTTATCTCAGAGCTGTGGTTACCTCCGAAAACAATAGCCTGATTGCAAGATTGACAGGTCATCAAGCTTCTAGTAATATGCTGTCCTTGGTGCGTGCAAACGCTTTACTTATCATCCCCTCTGGTGTAAAATCCGTGCCGCTCGGCGAAGAAGTAAATGCCTGGCTCTTGTGAGGATAAATGGGAAAGAAACTTTACTGGGCAAACTTGGCTGTTGCCATTGTCGGCGGACTGATCGCAATTTACATGACAATTTTCAAGCTTACATCCAACGATGCTATGTGCCTGGGAAATGGGGGATGCTCCACTGTCAATGCCAGTCCCTATTCTGAAATTTACGGCATCCCGGTGGCGGTGGTGGGTTTGCTGGGTTACCTCGCCATCCTTGCCTCGTTACTCCTGGAAAATTACATCGATTTTTTCAAGGACAATGGTCCGCTCCTGGGCTTCGGGATGGGTCTGGTCGGTGTGGTATACTCCGCCTACCTTACCTACCTTGAATTCTATGTTATTCATGCTGTGTGCCCGTTTTGTGTGGCATCGGCGATTTCCATTACCCTGTGTTTTATATTTGCACTTATTCGTTTGATCAAACAACCTGCACAATAGGAGGAGTATATGCCACGCATCCGTTGCCACTACGCCGATTGTGTCTTTATCGATGACGGTTATTGTTCAGCTGCTGCCGTCGAGATTGACCCCGACACCGGTTGCGCAACCTATACTCCCACCGAGGAGGCTGCTGCTGAAGGCGAATGGGAAGGTGAAGAATTGGAAGAATGGGAAGAAGACGAATTCGAAGAAGACGAAGACGAGCTCTGGCTGGATGATGAGGAAGACGAATACTAACAAAACTGCCTGTCCTCAGTTTGATTCCTACAAAATGAAGCGGGACGTCCCAGAAGGGATACCCCGCTTCTAATTTTATTAACAAGCTTGGATGTACTACTTTTCTTCCATCAGACTGTACAACAAAACTCCTGCGGCTACAGCAAGATTAAGAGAACTTGCCCGACCTCGCATGGGAAGTTTTACCAGCATATCACAGGCTCCAATCTGTTCATTGCTCAATCCCTTTTGCTCGCTGCCCAACACCAGAATAGAAGGCTGGTTGTCTAATTTCATTTCTCGATAATCCAGGCGACCATGAGCAGATGTGCCGATTAATCGATACCCACCCTTTCTCGCCCAAATAAGGAAATCCCGAAAATTGGATTGCACCACAGGCTTCCAGAACAATGTGCCCATACTGGCGCGCACAGAAGAAGGGTGAAAAGGATCCACACCACCGTCGAGTAAGATCAACCCATTCGCATCTACGGCATCCAGTGTACGCAGGATCGTTCCGACATTGCCCGGGTCCTGGGGCGAGACAAGTGCTATGGCATATCGAAAGTACTCCGGGGAAAGCGCGTCCAGTAACCAGGTTTTCTGCTGCACGATGGCGATGATTCCCTGTGGGTTCTCCTTTTCAGCCAACAACTCGAATACATCCTCAGCGACGGGGATGCAGCGAATACCTTTCTTCTTTTCCGCCGCCACAAGGTTTTTTGCAAAGTCGCTACCTAGAAGATCAGGTGCAAATAGGATGGTATCGATTTGCCAGCCGGCTGCTGACGCTTCACCGACATGCAGGATGCCCTCGACGAGGAATTTACCGGTTCGGATTCGTTCCTTCCGGTTTCGCAAGCTGCGGGCGAGTTTGACCACCGGGTTGCTGCGACTGGTGATTGTTTCAGATTCGGGCATGATCTTATTCTAAACCAAAACATCCTGGATGAGTGTTTGTCTGTTGAAAGCTGCTAGAAAGTCAAAATTTGTAGATTCAGAAAATGCTTCTATGCCCAGTTTTTTGAAGAAACATCCATTAATGGCAACGTGGGGATTTCCTTGTAAACACTAGAAAACCTAAGATAATTTATCGCTCTGATAATGGAACAAAGACAAGGTTGGAATGCAATGTATTAATCGGTTAAAATAACTGCTTATCCCTATAAGAAAAGAGATGAGATGACTGCCATTTCAGAGAAGAACCGGGAAACCCTTTTCTTCCAATATGCTCTATGGTTGGGCGTCATTACCATTGCATACAATCTCCTCGAAGGTGTGGTTTCGATCTATTTTGGCGCAACCGATGAATCTCTGACCCTGTTCGGATTTGGTATAGACAGTTTTATCGAAGTCCTTTCCGGGATAGGCATCGTGGTGATGGTCCTACGCATACAACGCAACCCGGACTCTCCGCGCTCGGATTTTGAGAAGACCGCCCTTCGCATTACCGGGACCGCGTTCTACTTACTGGCGGGTGGTCTGGCAATAACTGCACTTTATAACATCCTTAATTCTCATAAGCCTGAATCCACGTTAGCCGGAGTGATTATCTCAGTCATCTCAATTGCAACCATGTGGATGCTGGTCACTGCCAAACGCCGCGTAGGCCATGCACTCGACTCTGCGCCAATCCTGGCGGATGCAAATTGCACCCTGGTCTGTATTTATATGTCTCTCGTTTTACTGGCTGCCAGCTTCATATACCAACTCACCGGTATTGGTTTCATTGACAGTCTGGGCGC
Source organism: Anaerolineae bacterium (assembly GCA_041479025.1). Taxonomy (GTDB): domain Bacteria; phylum Chloroflexota; class Anaerolineae; order Anaerolineales; family Villigracilaceae; genus JBGPQJ01. The sequence goes on along the minus strand of JBGOXG010000063.1, from coordinate 3,697 downwards.
GGTAGGTCTGCTGTATTTTTCAGTCAAAGAGGGGAAGGAAGCCTTTGAGAAGGCAAAGGGGATGGAATGCGCATGCAAGGAAGAGGAATAAAGTTCTCTCCTTCCATATGTTAGAATTAACCCCATGAAACGCCTCGTTATACTGCTTCTGGCAGTTGTGTTTATTTCATCGTCCTGCCAGCCTACCACACCTTCCACACCGACGGTCACCATCGTGGATGGTGCAAATATCACGACTGTGGGCAAGTCAGTCAGCACACCAGCAGCTTTACTGATCTCTGCCGGACTGGCATTTTCCCCTAAAGATAAAATCCTTGTTAACGGGCAGGCGGTTTCCCCCGATTCTGCCCTACCGGAAAATGCAAATACAATTCAAATCCGCCACGCCGTCCCGGTGATGTTGGTCAACAACGGACAAGAGCAGAGCTTGCAAACTGCCGCGTTTACGGTCGGCCAAGCTCTGAACGAGGCCGGGATATCGCTAATCGACAGTGATTATCTCGACCCACCGGCAGCTACGCTAATCCTTGGTCCATTGACCATCGAATATCGCCCGGCGAATGAGATTAAGGTCAACTCGGGAAGTAACTCACTAACGAGTTTCACATCTGCTGAAACAGTTGGTCAGGCGCTTGCCGAGGCGGGGATATCCCTCCAGGGGCTGGATTACAGCCTCCCGGGTGATTCTGAATCTGTGCCCGTCGATGGGCAAATCAAAGTAGTTCGAGTAAACGAATCCATCACGTTGGTTCAAAAATCCATTCCATTCAATACAGAGGTCCAGCTTACAGCAGATCTTGAACTTGACCAACAGGATTTGCTGCAGGTGGGCGAACCGGGATTGGCTGTGACACGAACTCGGATCCGGTATGAAGACGGACAGGAAGTAAATCAAGAGAATGACGCGGAAGCGCTGGTACGACCGCCCAAGAACCGTATTATCGGTGCCGGCACCAAAATCTTAATCCGCACATTGGATACCCCCCTGGGTCCTCTGGAATATTACCGCGCGGTGCAAGTCTATGCGACTTCTTATTCGCCTTGCCGTTCCGCTGCTGATCGGTGCTATCCCGGAACATCAGGAGGGTTGAAAGTGCAGCGTGGTGTAATCGCCGTAACCCGCAAATGGTGGAGATATATGAATGGCGATCCAGTTTATGTTCCGGGGTATGGGCGCGCAGTTGTCTCCGACATCGGGGCAGGAATTCCCGGACGCTTTTGGATTGACCTGGCATTCAGCGACGATGATTATGAGTCGTGGCACGGGTGGACTACGATTTACTTCCTGACACCCATCCCGCAAACCCTTATGTATGTGTTGGAGTAACGATCTTGTCCGATAGCAATGTGGACCAACCAGCACCCCCGGCCGACAGCCGGGGGGCTGCTATGCACAGCCGAATAATTCGTATTCTGACCGGTGAATTCGCCCGAAGTGGTTACGTCTCGGCAGTTGACCAGGGCATCATCAGCCTTGTCAATTTTCTAGCCGCAATCGTCCTGGCACGAAATATCAGCCTGACTGCATTCGGAGTATATGGGGTAGGTTTCACCATCCTTCGATTGGGCAGGGCGATCCAAGAGGGGTTGATCATTCAACCTTTCAATACCTTCGGCGCGAGCATTGACTCGCTTTCATTCAAACGCTATGCCAGCACATCTCTGGTTTTGCAGCTCTTACTCGCCTTAGTCACTTCTTCAGGCGTTGCAGCTGTTGGGTATACCTTGACCATAACGGGAAATGATACAGCCGGCCCCATGATCTTCGGATTATGGTTTTCCTTTTTTGTCACCCAGATCCAGGAATTCTTACGCAGATTATTCTACACACGTGAGCAAACAATCCTGGCCTTGCTCAATACTATTCTATCGAATACAGTTCGAATGATTTTTCTATTCTGGACGCTCCGACAGGGAACGATCAGCGCCCTGGCGGGCTTGAATGCCATCGGGTGGGGTGCACTTGCAGGAATCGTGCTCGGTGTCTGGAACGGCCGATCATATTGGACCCGTCACCTGCAAAACATACGTGAAATTGTAGTTCGTGACCTGGAGTTTGGGCGTTGGGTGCTCGGGGGCGTATTAGCGAATTTCGTATCGGTTGAGTTTTATCCGGTGATCACAGCCGGGATGATCAGCTTTGCCGCATCAGGCGCCTACCGCGCCATTCAAAACTTGCTTGCTCCGGTATTAACACTCCTTCGTGCTACCGATACTTTCTTTGTTCCTCGTATGGCTAAAATATTTTCGGCGCATGGAAAAAGAGCGCTTAACCGCCCGTTAAAAATGATATATTTCTTCACCGGACTTCCGACAATTGGTTGGTTATTGTTCGTATCATTATTCGCCTCCCCTCTCCTTAATTGGGTCTACGGCGAAAAGTATGCCGCTTTTGCGGTGGGAGTCCCCTTGATGGCAATTTTTTACTTCTTATGGTACCTCTATTGGCCTGTACTGATCGCCCTAAAAGCCGCAAGAATCAGCCGCCCGATGTTTGTTGCGAATGGTCTGGCAATCGCCCTTATGTTTTCTACCGGGCTTTGGATGATTAAAGAATGGGGTGTTTATGGAACGATCACCGGTCAAATTTTAAATGCGCTGGTGGTTGGCATCGTACTTTGGGCAGCCTGGATCCGCGCGAATGGCCGTCATGTGATATCCTGAATCTGCTTTTGTAATACCGATCCTATGAATCCTCTTCATCCTCCCTTGATAGTCCTGGTAGGGCCGACAGCTGTAGGCAAGACACAAACTGCCATCCAGCTTGCTGAGCGGTTAAATGGCGAAATCGTTTCGGCTGATTCCAGGTTGTTTTACCGCGGGATGGACATCGGTACTGCAAAGCCATCGCTTGAGGATCGTGCTCGCATTCCCCACCATCTGATTGATGTTGCGGATCCAGACCAGATTTGGTCGCTGGCTGTTTTTCAAAAAGCAGCCCGGGAAGCCATAGCTGGAATTCATGCCAAAGGGAGACTCCCATTCCTCGTTGGCGGAACTGGTCAATATATCCGTGCTGTTACCAAAGGCTGGACACCTCCACTCGTTGGACCCGATACCAATCTGCGGGTAGTATTGGAAAAACTATCATTAGAACACGGTAAATACTGGTTACACGCAAAGCTAAATTTACTCGATCCGCGTGCTGCAGAAAAAATCGACCCTCGTAATGTTCGCCGGACCATCCGGGCGTTGGAGGTTATCTTTTCAACAGGAAGGCCATTCTCAGAACAGAAAGGGCAGGCTGACTCCCCATATACCCTATTGGAGGTGGGGTTGTTTCGTCCTCGAAAAGAACTTTACCAGCGAGTGGATGTGCGGATCGATGCCATGTTCGAGCAGGGCTTATTGGATGAAGTAAGAGGGCTATTATCCAAGGGGTATTCGCCCGAACTGCCGACCATGTCTGCGATCGGGTATGGCGAATGCGTAGCCGTCCTGAAAGGAAAAATGACTGAGGAGCAAGCCAAGCGGGAAATGCGGAGGATCACCCGGGTCTTTGTCCGCCGGCAGGCGAATTGGTTCAAGGAAAATGACCCGAAAATTCGTTGGTTTGATTCTGGCAGCACTTCGACGGATGCCATTGCAAGCTATATCGCAAATAGATTATCAGATTTGGACCAATTGTCCAGATACGATTGACATTTATCTATTTTCCTCTATACTGAATAATATAAATCAAACGCGTCACGAGGAG
>JBGOXG010000187.1:0-4491 GCA_041479025.1 Anaerolineae bacterium | reverse complement strand
TTTCGGTAACGGTCAACCGCCCATTGCGTCTCGGTGGTGGTGCCGGATCGCGAGATGGTCAACAAGTTCACGTCACCATGCGGAAGCGTGTCACCAAAATAGACGATCTCGGCAGCCGGGTAGGCCCAGGCGGCGATGCCTAATCGGCGCAGCAGGGCCGCTGCGCTCAGCGAGGCATAGTGCGTGGATCCGCAACCGGTCACCAGCCAGGACTGCTTCCCCGACCCTGACAGGGCTTCTGCCAGGGTCTTTTTTTGCCGGGAAAAACCAGCCAGGGTCTCAGTCCAGGCCTTGGACTGTTGATCAATTTCACTGCGGGTGTAAATGCCGTTGGTCATATTTTCCGGAATTACCTTTCTGGACGAGCACCGTACACCATGATGATGGGTAGGCAATCACTCCTACGCTTTGACGGCTCCCATGGTAATACCGGAGATCATCCTCTCGGAGAGAACAACGTAGAGGATGATGGTCGGGATCATCACGATCACCACGCCGGCCAGCAGGCCGACCCAGTCACCAGTGTATTCCATGCCGTTCGACAGGCTGTACAATCCCAGCGAGAGAGTGCTCTTATTTGGGTCGTTGAGGAACACCAACGCCAGCTGGTACTCGTTCCAGAGTCCAATGAAATTGAAGATCGCGGCGGTGATCAAACCCGGCAGACCCAACGGCAACATCACCCGGAAGAAGACCTGGAAGTCGCTGGCGCCATCAATGATCGCCGCCTCTTCCAGCTCCACCGGCAGGGATCCAAAGAAACTGGTCAGCATGTAGACGGTGAAAGGCAGCGACAGGGCAACGAAGAGGACGCCCAGGCCGAGCAGGGTATTGTTGATCGCTAAGCGGGTCAGGATGATGAAGAGCGGGATGAACAACAGGGGCAGGGGGATGCCGATGCCGGCGATGAAAAGCAGGGTGATCAGGTTGCTGCCCTTGAATTTCTTGCGGCTCAAAATATAAGAAGCCGGAGCGGAAAGGATCAGGATCACGACAACCGAGGTCAGCACGACCGCCAGGCTGTTCAGAAAATAGATCTCCAAGTCGGCCGCGAACAATGCCTTGACGTAGTTTTCAAAGTGCAGTTTGCCCGGGAGTGCCCAGACATCTGCGAAAAGTTCTCTGGTCGATTTCAGGGAGCTTAACATGACCCACAGGATGATGAACAGGGTAAACAGCGACCACAGCCCCAGGATGAGATAAGCCGGGATGTGGCCGGACCATTTCTTGACCTGGTCCATCCGGCGCTGCCGGAGATGGGATTGGGTAGATGCAACAGTATCAGCGCTCATCTTAGCCTCCTAATATTGAATGACTTCACGGCGCATGAGGCGGCGCAACAATAAGACGATGAGGACCACACACAGCAGGAGGATTACGCCGATGGCCGTGGCATATCCCAACCGGTAGATCGGGTCGCGTTTGCCAAAACCCATGATGTACAGATACATGCCCACAGTATAAATCGTTGTGGGAGGTTGGATCTGGCTGAAGGCATATGGAAACTCGAACACCTTCAAGGCGAAGATGGTGTACAACACCACTCCCACGGAGATGACATCCCACAGCAGCGGCACGGTAATGCCGGTGAACATCTGCCACTGATTGGCACCTTCGATTTTGGCAGCCTCATAATATTCGGCGGGGATCTTGTCCATGCCGGCCATCAACAGGACCAGAAAGAAACCCACCTCGATCCAGATCAGGGCGACCAACATGGCATAGAAGATATGATCCATGCTGGTAAAGGTGAACTTCGCCCCCGCCTCCCAGCCGATAACCTTGAAGAGCGAGTTGAGCAGGCCAAAGGAGGGGTTGTAGATGAATGCCCACAGGGTCGTCAGGGCAATGGTGGCAATGACGTTGGGCAGGAAGATCATGGCCCGGAAGAACTTCTTCCCTTTGATGCCCGAATTGACCAGGACGGTCAAAAGGAAAGCCAGGGCAAAGACGGTGATGCCACCCACTACCAAGATGAAGAGGGTGTTTTGTAGACTCAACAGGAAGATTGGGTCACGGAACAATTCGATATAGTTCCCCAGACCCCTGAAATGCATATTTAGCCCAAAACCTGACCAGTCGAAAAAGCTGTAATAAAAAGCCCAGGCGGTCGGGATGAGAAAGAAGGCCAGGTAGACCAGGCCGGCGGGCAGTAAAAATGAAGCGATCAGCCTCTTGCGTGTTTTCATCAGACACTCCTTCCAACAACCCGTTTCGACGGACCGGATCCCAGCATGCCAATGTTAAGACTGCGGGGACGTGCATGGCAGTGAAGGGAGGAGAGAGGCTCCCCTCCCTTCACAAACAGCCATTCCGGTTACATCAAAATGTTTTAGTGAGATGCCCAGTAGTTCTTGGCATCGGCCGACATTTTGGCCGGGAAGTCGGCAATGGTCGCCTGGTTAAGGAAGACCGGCAGGACATCAAAGAACAGCACGTTCTTGGTGAACTCGGCACGCAGGGCGGTACCGCCATCCGCATGGTCCAGAACCAGGGTTGCATTGGTGCTGGCGACTGCGCCGTCAGCCATGGCGGCCGGCCACTCGACGCCCTTGCGGACTGCACCCTGAAGAGCCTGGGTTAGTCTGGTCTGGGAATCCTTGGTCATGACGAACTTCAGGAACGCCTGAGCTTCCGCAGGATGAGCGGAGCTCTTAAGGATGCCGAAGGCAAGCAGCCACTGCTGCAGATCGGTCACCTGGCCAACACCACCAGCAACGGCCGGGAAGTTGAAGCCGCCCCACTTGAAATCGGGGCCAGCCATATCAGAAAGTTCGTTTGGGAGCCATCCGCCGCAGAGTTCCATGGCAGCCTTGCCAGTGGCCAGGGTCTGCTGAGCAGCCGGCCACTGATAGCCGAGGGATTCCGGAGGAATGAAGCCTTTGTCCCACAATTCCTTGATCATGGTTAAGGCCTGGGTGAAGACCGGGTCATTCCACTTCTCGCCGGTCTTGTCTTCGATGGCGCTGAACAGGAAGCCCTTGCCCTTGATGCGCTCGACCAGATACTGGAAGTAGAACATATTGTAGTCGCCGCCATCGGATTCAATGGCCAGCGGCACGTAGCCTGCGTCCTTGATCTTCTGGAGGTCGACCAGGAACTCATCCCAGGTGGCGGGCGGTGCAGCAATGCCGGCTTTGGTGAAGATATCCTTGTTGTACCAGAACATCACCGGGCTGTCGTCGTAGGGCATCAAATAGTGGACGCCATCCTTGACGTACAGGTCCAGCGTGCCGGGGTTGAAAACGTCCTTGAAGGGAACAGCCTCGTCCAGGGCGTTGGAATTCAGCATGTCGTCCAGGGGTAGCAGCAGGCCTTCCTGCATCAAACCGCCGGCGATCTGACTGGCATCCTGATCGACGAAGTCGATCACGGTGTTGGCGCCGAGGGCGGTGCGGACCTTGGTCTGGTTCTCGCGTCCGTTCCAGACGGCCGTGATGGTGATATTGGGGTTCGCGGCCTCGAATTTCTGGATGATATCTGTCAGGGCGATGGCCGAGGGCTCAGTCTTGTTCCACATCGACCAGTAGACCAAGTTGACTTTTTCCCCGCCCGAGGAGGCACCACCACCAGCACCGCAGGCCGAGAGAAGCATGGTCGCAATCATCACGACACATACGATCAGATTAGCTTTTTTCATTAGAGATTCTCCTCACTTACTTCACTAGATAGATTGAGAATGGGCAGAAACTTGTCGTACGAAAAGTGTGGACGCTATATTTTATCCAGTCAACGCACCTCCTTTCAAGTCTTTAAGAAAGAATCCTCATATTCGCGGTCAACCGGTTCCGGTCCGAAGTTGTAGGTAAACGTATAAGGATAGATCGCCCGCTCCCCTAAAGAGGGAAGGGCAGGATTGGGGTCCGGGGGGAAAAAGGGGAACGATGGAAAGGGAAAATCGTTCCCGGCGGGCGGACACGGAATCGGGCACGCTATTTAACCTTCAGGCCGGGCACCAGTTTGCAGGCATTCTTGTAGTAGATTTTCTGAAGGATATCATCGGGCAGATACAGTCCGTAAATCCGGTAACGTCCCTGGCTGCGACCATAATCGAAATACTCGTCCATGGTCTCCAGGCAGCGGAAGTAAATCCCATAGGTCGTACGATTGGAGGGGATATCGGTACCGAATAGAACCCGGTCGGCATATTTGGTCAGGAACGCCCGGGCGGCATAAGGTTGCCTGCCCAGCTCGCCGATCCGTTCACCAATGTCGACGTACAAATTGGGATATTTATCCAGGGCGGCGGAGACCCAGCGCAGGTTCTCCGCATACGACAGGACGTGCGCGCTGATAAAATTCGTCTTCGGATGGCGGGCGATCACGCGCAGTTGGGCTTCGATCGGCTCTATAAACTGCGGGTAGTCTTTCCCATAGAAGTGCCAGTCGGGATGTTCGTGAAGCTCGTCCCAGCGCTCATTGGTCTCATCCAGGAGCCAGAAAAAAGCCACCGGGTCGGAGGAATGGATCAGGACGGGGATGCCCAGCTCC
>JBGOXG010000113.1:0-7298 GCA_041479025.1 Anaerolineae bacterium | reverse complement strand
CTGGCCAGCCAGTATGGTCGCTACGGTTACCGAGGAATCACAGCGCTGTTGAGAATGACCAACTGGCAAGTCAATCACAAGCGTGTGGAGCGCATCTGGCGACAGGCAGGGCTGAAAGTACCTGCCAAACAGCCCAAACGCAGCCGGTTGTGGCTGAATGACGGTTCCTGTCTGCGTCTGAAACCTGAGTTTCCGGGGCATATGTGGAGCTACGACTTTGTACAGGAGCGAACTCATGATGGACGTGTTTTTCGAATCTTGAATGTGATTGATGAATATACCCGTGAATGTCTGGCTGACCAGGTTCGCATGCGGCTGGATCACGAAGATGTTCAGGAGTGTCTCACTGAGCTCTTCTGCTCCTACGGTGTCCCGGTTCACATCCGTTCCGACAATGGACCCGAGTTCATCGCGTACATACTGCGCAAATGGTTGGAAGAACTAGGGGTGAAGACCCTGTTTATCGAGCCGGGCAGCCCCTGGGAGAATGGTTACGTTGAGTCTTTCAATGGCAAAATGCGGGATGAATTGTTGAACCGCGAGATCTTCTACACCTTGAAAGAGGCACAAGTTTTAATCGAACGCTGGAGAAAGGAGTACAACACCATCCGACCACACAGTTCTCTGGGTTATCAACCCCCTGTACCACAAACCTGGCTGCTATCCACCCCTATTCTGCAGCCTGGACTAACTTAACCACTGGTACAATCTCTGGGGGCAGGCCAGAGTTCGGGCATCCGGTAACTCCTGAAAGGGCTTTTAACCGATCCTGGCCAAACTTGTATCTTTGTCGAAGCGGTCCAGCCTTGTGTCAACAAACGCCTGACACTGATTGATTGGAGAACGATCATGAACATGAAAGAACATATCCTGACAGCGCTGAGAGAGCAATTCAATCGCTGGGAAGAACTGCTCGCGAGCATGAGCGATGAGCAAATCACTGCCCCGCATTTGCCTTCCCATTGGTCCATCAAAGATGAAATCGCCCATTTGAGGGCATGGCAGCAGCGTTCCATCGCACGGTTGGAAGCCGCTCTGTTCAATCGGGAACCTGAGTTTCCCAAGTGGCTTCCAGAGTTAGACCCGGATTCGGAAGGCAATACGGATCAGACTAATGCCTGGATTTATGAAACCTACCGTGAACAGCCCTGGTCAAAGGTACATCAGAATTGGAGAGAAGGATTTCTACGGTTCCTGGAATTAGGCGAGGGGATTCCTGAAAAAGACCTGCTGGATGCAGGAAGATACCCATGGCTGGAAGGACACCCTCTTGCTTTCATTCTCCTGGCTTCTTATCACCATCATCAAGAGCATCTTGAAAAATTGATTGCCTGGCTGCGTGAACATGGGAATAGGAAGATCGTCGGATGAGTGCGACACCAGGCCCATCCATGAAAATGGATTTTAAGAAATATCATTCAAGATACAGCAAAATGAAAGGCTCCTCAGTCAACAAAGCCGCCCAACACCGCCCCTTCGGGTGAGCTGCGCGAGGGATGCTTCGCTCACCTGCCCAAACCGCAGGTGCGGGTCGTCCCTACGGGATACTGCGCGATGAATGATATCTCCTGCGGGGATAATGCTGCAAACCGTTGGGCGGCTCTACACATGATCCTTGTGAATTAAATCCCAAAATTGCATATCTGCCAACAATTTCGTATACTGAATAACGAGCGCGGGGTACGCTGCGGGGTAACTGGCCGGTCTTTCTCTCAGGGTGTCGGTTCCAAAAGCGACTCGGCCTTCGCCCGACGCGTCGCTGAGCTCGACCGTTAGGCTGTATTGTGCATGGCAGATGAAAGAAAGGGAAGTGCTTATGAGATGATTCAAGATGCAGGAGGAAGGGAGGGGTTTTCTATCGCTGCAGGGGAACCTAATCCAAAAAAACGTAACCATCTAATTCAGCACCAAAGGAGATAACACTCATGGCTACAATCAAGATCGTCCCGGGTTTCAAGCCAACCACATCAGGCTTCCACTTTCCGAACTCGTTTGATCACGTACCTGATCTGACCATCGATTTTCTGGGTCAGAAGATACCGATTGGCGATGCTCACAATGGGTTGTGTGGCGGAATGGTGTTTGCGGTTCGTGACTTTTTTGAAGCGGGGATCCCTGTGTGGCCCGATACGGCTTCCCCTTCATCAGGACCTTTGTTTGACTACATAGTGAAGCGGCTGTTCGACAGTTTCGACCTCATTCTTCCTCCCCCTCCTCTCCCTCCCCCTTTGGTTCCCCCTTTCTCTCCCCCTTTCTCCACCCCTACACCCCCCTTCGGCCCTGGGCCTGCCACTTACATGTGGCTGATGAACCCGGGTCTACCCGATCACGAAACGGTGGCGAGTAATACGTGGTTTGCTCCTCGCGGCAGAGCCTGGATCATGATCAATGATCAATGGCCGAAGATCATGGCAGATATCGATAACGGCTGGCTTTCTCCGATAGGGTTGATCGAGCTCAAGTCGTTGGATCCGACCCAAATGGGCAATAATCATCAGGTTCTCGCCTGGGGATACAAGTTGGATGGCACTGATCTGACGATTCACGTCTATGACCCAAACATTCCCAACGACGACAGCGTTACAATGTCTCTCAGTATCGCAGATCCGCAGCACACCACAGACGTCACCTATTCGGATCCGACTATTAAAATATGGTGTTTTTTTCATCCCGAGTATAGCTTCTCCTCTCCGCCCCCTCCGCCCCCACCTCCGACCCCAACCCCAATCCCGAATAAATGTTTCATCGCGACGGCGGCATACGGATCTCCGCTGGCGCCAGAAGTGGATTTCCTCCGTCACTTCCGCGACAACGTTATAAGAAAGACCCGGTCCGGTGCAGAATTCTATGATCGCTTTTATGAGCAGTATTACCGAGTGAGCCCGCCAATCGCTGACCTAATGCGGCAAGACGAGAAATTGCGGGATGTTATAGAATGGTCACTCGTCACTCCGATTGTGAACTATTTCCAACTCGCATTGCGCTTCCCGATAACTGATGTCGACGCAGATATCGAAACAATGCAGGAGCCTTGGAAGTCGTTCCTTACAGAGTTGCGCGAAGGTTTAGAAAAGTGGGCTGGATCGATTGAGTTACCGTACGACTTCAATAATCTTGCGGCCATAGATGCGGCAGAGGAGATTCGGATTGTCATGAGCTACTTGTTACGTCAGAGCAAAACGCGGAGTGCTTATCTCGATCACTTGGCAGAACTCGGTCGGATTCCATTGAAGGCCAACCCGGACGAAAGTAGAGAGATCGTGGAAAGGCTGCGATCTTCTGGGCGCTCCGATGCTGAGATTCAGCGGATTATCGGGGTGGACGCGTCCCCATAAGATGGGAGAGCTCACCTGGCTTAGCCACCGGCTCCACCCCGTTCGAGCCCAGAAACCCGGCCCGCCGGGGCGAAACGGCCCGACCGCCTTCCCCTACGCAGCGCTTCGGAGACGCTTCGCAGTCGGCGCGGCGCGCAGCGCACAATTTGCATAGTTACGTACCATAATGATTGTGGCATCCTGCCATCACGGCGGCAGGTGAAGCGGAGCGTTGTGCGCCCCGCCCTTTTTTAAGTCGGGAGGCAAATAATGAACCAAAGACGATTGATAAACAAACTGCTCGCATTCGTGCTGATTATCAGTCTGACGCTTGGTTGCAGGTTTTTGACCTCACTGGCCGCGACTCCTGACCCAAACCTGGAACTCCCCACTCTGGCTGACCCCTCGAGCCCGGGTATCTCCAGCCTCAGTAACGCAACGGCAGCTGACCTGGCCAACCAAATCACGCGCAACGACGCCTCCTTGATCCAGTCTTTTGAAGCCGTGCAGGAGGCACTGGCACGCGGAGGCATCGCCACCGTGGATGTGAATGGTGTCTACGTAGCTGCCTACCTGCCAGCCTCCCCGATGCCGGTTACCCATCCGGATGTACTGGCTCTGACGCTGGAGGCGCGCGACCGCGAAAACTCTTATCGTATGACTGTGGATGAATTTGCACAGGCGCTGAACGACCTGGGCTGGCCCTTCCGCCCCAACCCCTCGCCAGGTGAACAACTGATCGATTTTCTGGCAGCGTGGATCAACGCGGCCGGGGAGAGCCCTTCCGACCCGCAAAGTTTCACCCCCTTGTTCCTGGCAGAAATGGCCCGGCACCAGATCCCGGCGGTGGACTTGTCCTCCGGCGAGGCTGACCCTTCCCAGGCGCAGTTGAGCCTGTTGGAACTCCAACTTTTCTCCGCCGCTTTCGATCGGATCATGATCTTCCCGCAATCTTCCATTCCGCCAAACCAAACCGAAGCGCACCTGGCCAGTTTGAGCCTGATGAAAACGAACAGTACGCTGGCACAGGATGATCCCTGCAGCAAGTTCAAAAAGATCTTCTACGGACCCCTGGCCACTCTGCCCCTGCCAGAAGCTCTTGGCAAGCAATTGAGTGACTTTGGCATAACCTACAATGTGGGGGAGGCCCTGGGCAAGGTGATGGAAAAATATGGGATGAGCGGGGAACAATTTGGAAAAACCATGGCAGCGGTCAACGTCTTTGCCCGTATCTCGAAGCTGATCGAAATTTACTCTTCCTTGAGTGTAGAAGTAAAGGTGGTGGGGGATAACCCGGTCCACAAACCACTGGAAGGCGAACCGAATCTTGAAGTCGAATTTGACGCCAAGGTGGGGGTGAGCGATGAGGATTGGAAGAATTACCAGCAAAAATACGGTGAATTAGGCATGGCAGCCGACCGCATCGCGCGTGACTGCCTGTCCACGCTGGGCATACCCACCCTCGCCAACACGAGCGATATCGCCAAAGCGGTGGAGGGTTTCGCAGTCGAGTGGCGCATCACCTCAGGATCCCCAGAACATGCCTATGATTCGGAAGCGGATCTGCAAGATCAAAGTTGCAGTTATCACCTGGGCAGGCTGCGCTGCAAGTTGGCGTCCTTTTCGGACCACAGCGCCAAATCTTCTTACCGCCTGGACGTCATCCAAAGTAAGCCACCTGAGACGCAAGCAGTGCACGAGAGTGGTGTTCTGGAGAGTTCCGACGTGAAGGTTTGCGCGGCGGTGGACGCCAGCGAAGCGCCGAGCCTATCCACTTTTATCAACGGAGCCATGGGAGGAGTGGGGATCGCTGATCCGATCGCTGAACTTGCGGGCGGCATGATCCTTAAGCTCGGCAAGCCCGAAGGCTGCACCAGGCTGGGAGTCACCTTTCACGTCCAAAGGGGCTGGAAGGTGGAAAGCTGGAATGATGTGTCCTTGCCTGGAACCACTTTCAAATGGACCGGGGGTCTGAGCTGCGGTTCACCCTACGGGCCGTGGGAATTAAAAGCGGATGGGACGACTTCTCAGGGTGGAACAATTTCTCAAACCATCAAGATCCCGTTTTCCGAGGATGGAAACACAACAGCAACTTATCATGAGCATGTAACACTGCCAATCGCAGGGATGGTTGGAGACTATAATGGTACCCCCAGAGTGACGATCATCCCCGTTCCAGGAGGCTATCGAATGGATTTTGAGTCTTTTCGTTATACCGGTAGTACTTGTGTCGCGAACAACCCATGTCAGCCATATGATAAAGTCAAAAATGCGTGGACTGCCAATATTGTCCCGGCAGATCCAGGTCAGTGCCCCAAGCCATGAGGTAAAGCTCAGCTTCTCACCGGTTGTGCTCCCCGCCCTTTTTCAACCCGGGAGGCAAATAATGAAACAAGGACGATTAATAAACAAACTGCTCGCATTCGTGCTGATAATAAGCCTGACAACAAGAGGCCATCAAGACCGCGATCATTGATTCCCAATCAGGCGACACGCAAGGCGTAAACCAGGCTGAGCATGATACGACCGAAATGCTGCGGGAGCAGAGTGGGGCGCGTGCCGCTCTCGGCGATCAGGCCGATGCAATCTTTATGCAGATGGATCTGGCCAAGGCCGCCGCCTAACGAGCGTGCACCCGGCTGGTGGGATTCGTCCCGCCAAAAAGAGTTGACACCATGCTCAAACAAATCCTGCTAAATCAGCTTTCTCTCGTCCCACCCACCAGCCGGTAACGACAGACGTGAGCCCGGCCAAAGGCTTTCGATACTACAAGCATCTCGGAAGCCTTTTTCTCCCATTGACAAATAGACAATCATCTATATAATATCAAAATGGCACAATTCGACCCTGTCCTCTTTGCCAAAGCCCTGGCCGATGAGACCCGGCAGAAAATCATGAAACTCTGCTGCTGCAAGTGGCTCTCGGTCAGTGCGATCGTTGAGCAACTGAGCGTCACTCAGCCGACGGTCTCGCATCACCTATCTATACTGCGCGAGGCCGGGCTGGTTGAGGTCCGCGAGGATGGCAAGCAGACGTTCTACAAACTAAACCAGAAGCGCATCACTGTCTGCTGCGGGCAGCTACAGGCGAATTTTACCTCCGAGAATGGGCTCGTCGAAACCGTGTCATAGTCTCTTTTTTTGACCTGATATATAGACTTCTGTCTATTTGATAAATTCTCAAACTGGAGGAAGAAATGACCCAAAACCCCACCCCCATCCACGAGAGCGTCCGCGAATATTATGCGACGCAGTTCCGTGCGTCACAACCGTGCTGCGGCGACTCCTCGAGTTGTTGCGATTCGAAGAACATCCTCTATCCCGTTGAATTGCTCACCGACCTGCCAGACGATGTTGCCAGCTTCAGCCTGGGATGCGGGAACCCATTTGCTCAGGCGGGACTGAAACCCGGCGAAATCGTCCTGGACCTCGGGTCTGGCGGCGGGCTGGACTGTTTCCTGGCTGCCAAGCAGGTCGGCGAGACGGGTCACGTCATCGGCGTGGACATGACGCCGGAAATGCTTGAACGCGCCCGCGCCGCCGCATCCCGGCTCGGGTTCCCGAACGTCGAGTTCCGCGAAGGTTATCTCGAAAAACTGCCAGTCGAAGATGCCAGCGTGGATGTGGTCATCTCGAACTGCGTCATCAATCTCTCGCCCGATAAACCGCAGGTTTTCCGCGAAGTATTCCGCACGCTCAGGCCGGGCGGAAGCGTCGCTGTCTCGGATATTGTTACCGATCGCCCACTGCCGGAGGAATTGCAGAAAAACATGGCTGCCTGGGACGCGTGCATGGCCAGCGCGCTGGATGTGAGCGAGTACATTACCGGTCTGACTCATGCAGGTTTCACCGATGTCAAAGTCCAGCCGAAAGGCGACGCCCGCGACCTCATCGAGGCTGTCGGACTGAAAGGGAAAATCTTCTCCGCGACGATCACGGCCCGGAGGCCAATGTAATTGGGGTACTTGGGAATTCCCGTGATATT
>JBGOXG010000071.1:0-10794 GCA_041479025.1 Anaerolineae bacterium | reverse complement strand
TCCAAAACTCGGGTTAGCCCTTAAGTCAGAGATGGTGGAAGCAGGTGCGCGGATCGCCGGGGTGATCGGATTGGCGAATGACGAACTGGGCTATATTCTGCCCAAAGAGGATTTTAAGTATCCACTCAATCCGTTCAAACCTGGTAAACACTATGAGGAGACGAATTCCATAGGAAAAGAAATTGGTCCAAAGGTCATGGAAGCAGTACGGAGTCTCCTATCACCAAAATAGCCATCATTGGTAGCGGTCATATTCAACGCAATCATGAATCCGTCAAATCCCAGAAAAAAGAAGCGAACTGCCACCTGATTCCGTGAATAAGCTTTGCAGGACAATTCAATCCCCCACCCGCTGCAAGGATATGGAGCAGATTAACAGATTGCTCGACGATCTCCTTCAAGCGAAGAGAGAATAATTCCCATAATACTATATTCTAACTACGAAGATTCCCTCCAGCAAACCGCGTGAAAGAAATATGGGAAACATTGCAACCCGTTTTAATAATGACCTGACTCGTATCCGAATCTATTATTTCCTTTGGATCGGAGGTGGAGGATTACTCTATCCATTTATTTCGCTCTTTTACAGGGAACAAGGTCTCACAGGAACCCAGATCGGCATGCTGACCAGTATAGGCTGGGGTGTGGGCTTAATAGCCGCACCCATCTGGGGGCGGCGAAGTGATAGGGTCAATAATCCACGCAGGTTATTACAGGTTAGTCTGATCGGCACAGCCTTGTGCATCCTTTGGCTGGGACAGCAGGATACGTTCCTTTGGATTGCTTTCATTATTGCCCTGGAGGCTATCGCCGGCTCTGCCAGTGAGCCGATTTCCATCACGCAGGCACTCGCGATTACTGGAAATGAAAAAACAGGATTTGGTTCGGTGAGAGTCTTTGGCTCATTGGGGTGGGCGCTGGTGGCGCCTCTTTCGGGATGGATGATTGAGAAAACCGGACTCGGTATCATCTTCCCCGGATATGCTTTGACCCAGCTCCTGGGTGCCCTGGTGTTGGCAATCATCATCACCAACCCCACCCGAAAATCAAGGGGAGAACCGCGCATTTCCATCCGCAAGGTAATCAAAGGATTGAGCCTTGACCGCTCCATGATCGGACTGGCAATCGCGCTGGTCATCTATTGGTTTTCCAGCAGTGGGGCCGCTCAGTTTGAATCCATTTACCTGAGTCAACTAGGTGCATCTGAAGGCCTGATTGGCCTGGCTAGCACCATCGGCGCACTGGTAGAGTTACCCGGAATGGTTCTGGCTGATCGATTAGTCAACAGTTACGGGGCGGGAAAAATCCTAGGCTGGTCAATGCTCCTTAAAACTTGCGGGTTGGCTTTGGTTGTTCTTGCACCTTCCCTGACCGCCATATTCATAATGCGGATCTTGGGCGGCTTTTACTTTAGCATGTATGTTGTATCCTCATATTCGTATGCGGCAGATGGCGCGCCTGAAGGTCAGAGCAATACAATCCTCGCACTTTATTATGTAACGCTGCGAGGTATGGTGATGCTGTTTGCCGGGCCATTTGGAGGTGCGGTATTTGATGCTTTCGGCGCATACTGGCTGTATGCGATTGCAATGACAGGAAATGTATTCAGCTGGTTGATCCTTAGATTGACTGAGCGCAAGTCTTTGGCTGTCACCGCTTATTAAAATTAGATTTATTAATTTTTCTAAATAAGGAGGAAAAATGTCAGAACTCGCCATATTAGGTGGGCCTAAAACCCGAACCGAAACATATCCTGAATGGCCGGTATGGGATCAGCGGGATATTGATGCCGTCACCGAAGTCATCAAATCCGGTCGTTGGGGGGGGTATCCCTACCCAGGACCCAAAACCGCCGAACTCGCGAAGAAATTTGTTGAAATGCAGGGGGGTGGATATGCCGTTCCTATGGCGAACGGCACGGTAACGATGGAAGTTGCATTAAGGGCAGCCGGCATCGGCTGGGGAGATGAGGTAATCGTCCCGGGTTTTACCTTCCAGGCGACCGCCTCCGCCCCCATGGCAGCTGGCGCCATTCCCGTCATTGTGGACATCGATCCCGAGAACTATTGCCTCGATCCCAAAGCCGCTGAAAAAGCCATATCGCCCAAAACGAAAGCCATCATCGTCGTCCACCTTGGCTCGAATATGACCGACATGGATGCAATTATGGATTTGGCTAATAAGTACAACCTGATCGTTGTTGAAGACTGCGCCCATGCGCATGGCGCCAGGTGGAACGGCAAAGGTGCTGGCACAATCGGTCACTTCGGCTCTTTTTCGCTTCAATCTTCGAAGACTCTTACTACGGGCGAGGGCGGCATCTTGTTGTGCCGCACGCCGGAACTGGCTGCAATAGCCGCAAGCATCATTGACTGCGGCCGTCCCCATGCGCTAGGCGGCGGTGAAGAAGATTACAGCATGGAATATCAAGTCGGCGGCAATTTTCGGATGAGCGAGTTTGCAGCTGCACTGGCATTGGTAGGAATCGAACGCTTCCCCGCCCAGGCCAAACAACGCGAGGAAATGGCTGCTTACATGGACGAGGCGCTCAGCGAAGTGCGCGGTGTGCGAGTACTCAAGCGTGACCCGCGCCATACAACCCGCTCCTTCTACCGATATATCTTTGCAATCAATCCACACGACTTTGGCATGGAACATGAAGTACTGTGCGCAGCGTTGGATGCGGAAGGGGTGGAGTGCTGGGTGGGCTACGAAGCCATGAACAATTACAAACTATTTCAACCCCTGAAGTCCAAACTGGCCGTGCCGAATGCTTTCCCCGAGTATTTTAAGTTTGACCAGATGCACCTGCCCGTTGCAGAACAAGCCTGTGAGCACGAAGCTGTCTGGTTGGACGAAGCTGTCTTCCGCTGTGGGCCTAAAGGCGTGGATGATGCAGTAGTGGCGATTAAGAAAATCCAGAAGAACGCCAGGGAATTAAATGCCGCAGCCATGAAACTACGAGAAAAATAATATCACAGGGGGATGGCGGGAGTGCAATCTGCTATCTCCTTCCCGGTTTGAAAGTGCACGAATGACATAGGGATGAGATATCTCATCCTCTTTGCGTTTAGATTACGGGCAAACAAGTTTGCTCATATTTCTTAATGTATAATTCCATTGTTCACAATTCCTTCATGAAGATGACCTATGATAAACAACGCTGACCTCTATAACCCGAATCCCGGCAAAATCGTCATGTATTCGACTACCTGGTGTCCTGACTGCCGCCGCTCACGTGCATTCATGACGAATCATAAAGTCCAGCATATTGAGGTTGATATTGGAAAAGACCGGGATGCATTCTCATTCGTGGAAAAATTGACACGACGGGTTCGAATCCCAACCATCGTTTTTCCCGATGGGACGATCCTGATCGAACCGACCGACGAAGAACTTAGTCGTAAGCTTGGAGCATCTGCCTAACCCAGACAATGCCCTCGGATAGTCTTTATACGTTTTCTCCAAAAACAATCGTGACTTATAGTAAATCCTGGTGCCCAGATTGTCGAAGGGTACGCATGATATTCTCAGAATATAACATCCCATTCTTGGAAATAGATATAAATAACGAGGAATAGGCCTGTAGATTTGTCAGGCAGATCAATCATGGTAATGAAAGTGTTCCGACGATTATCTTCCCTGATGGATCTTATCTCGTCGAACATGGAAATTCAAAATTGGCTGAAAAGCTTATGGCAAGCCTTATCTTGACCGGGATATCTTAAAAGCTGCCCCGTTGGGAGTTTTCTTATTATTGCATTCAATTATTAAGTCGGATAACTTTGTGAAACCAAAATCTAAATATCCAATTCCACACCAAAATTATCAACATGACTTCCATATTTGCTGATATCGTCATCTGTGGTGCCGGTATCGCAGGTGTCAGTGCAGCCCATTTTCTGGCTCAAAGGGGATTTAAAAACATTATCCTGGTGGATGAGCGTCCTCCACTCGATCTCACCTCCAGCCGCTCCACTGAATGCTATCGCAATTGGTGGCCGGATCCTGAGATGCTTGCATTGATGAACCGGTCCATCGATTTATTAGAGAATCTGGCAGACGAAAGTGGAAATGTCTTCTCTCTCAACCGGCGCGGTTACTTGTTCGTAACCGCTGATGAGGAAAAAATTCCAGCAATGAGGCAACGCGCCAGCATGATTTCCAGCCTGGGCGCTGGTCCATTGCGCCTGCATACCGAATCGGCATCTGCCTACTCACCGTTACACACAGAAGGCTATCAAGACTCCGAGGAAGGAGCAGATATCTTATTAGGCTCCTCCCTCATTAGAAAGCATTTCCCTTATTTGACCGAAGAAGCTGTTGCGGCTTTGCACGTCCGACGGGCAGGGTGGTTGTCTGCGCAGCAACTGGGTATGTATTTGCTTGAGACAGCACGCAACCAGGGGGTTCAATTCTTGTCCGCGAAGGTGACAGGAGTGGAGGTGTCGGGTGGCGAAGTAAAATCTGTGGAGCTTGATTCAGGTGAGAAAATCCTCACTAAAATGTTTGTCAACGCCGCAGGTCCATATTTCAAATGTGTTGGCAGCCTTTGCGGATTGGACATCCCCGTTTTCACGGAACTTCATCTTAAAGTAGCATTCAAAGACCATTTATCCGCAATAGGACGCGACGCCCCACTATTAATTTGGGATGATCCACAGCTCCTAGAATGGGAAAAGGACGAACGCTCTTTTCTATCGAACGATCCTGAAACGCAATGGCTGACTGAACCATTTCCCTCGGGAGCGCACACCCGCCCTGAGGGTGGTAGTGGCAGTCAGATGGTGCTGATGCTCTGGGAGTATCAAACCAAGCTACTGGATCCGGTCCCCAATCCCCCTTTAGACGAATATTATCCCGAAGTTGCGTTGCGTGGAATGACCAGGATGATCCCAGCCTTGCAAGGATACCTCGGCCGTTCCCCTCGGCCATATCTCGATGGCGGATACTACACGAAAACGCGTGAGAATCGTCCATTAATTGGTCCGACCCCTATTAAAGGGGTATTTTTACTTGGTGCCGTCTCAGGTTATGGGATTATGTCGGCCTGTGGTGTTGGGGATTTATTATCGTCCTATATTGCAGGTACGCCACTTCCAAGTTATGCTCAATCGTTCGCACTAGATCGTTATCAAAATCCGTCATATCTAAATTGGTTGGAAACCTGGGATGAGAATGGACAACTATAATAAATCCAAGAGGTTGGGTATTAAATTCATTTGAAGATACTGTAAACCAGTTGCAAAGTAAAAATTGGCTGAGATACGGGATAATTGGGGCAATGGAATCCATGCAGAATTCTATGCCTATCAAAGCACTCGCCATAGACGACGATCCCGCCATGACAGAGTTATTAACACTATTGTTAAAAAGTCATGGACTTGAAATCTACACATCTAACAGTGGCGAAGAAGGTTTGCAACTCGTACACACTATCGTCCCCGATATAATCATCCTAGACTTAATGATGCCCGGACTCAACGGATGGCAGATATGTCGGGAAATTCGAATATTTAGTAAAGTACCTATTATTATTCTCTCAGCCTTGGATAATCCCGGGATGGTAGCCAGCGCTCTGGATGCCGGTGCAGATGATTATTTAATAAAACCAGTGCCAAGCGGTGTCCTGATTGCACATCTAAACAATCTAACCCGGCGCGCGAACGCTGAAAATAACGGAGTTGACCTGCGCCGGCACACCAGCCCATTTGTGAAACCTAATCATTTGCAGGCTTAAGTAATCTGGGGGTAAAATAAAGGAAACTTTTCGCGGAGGCTCCCATTGCAAACTTGCTCTCGCTGTAACTCGATCTCGCCTGACACTGCTCTTGTATGCAGCAGTTGCCAGGCGAATTTAAAAGAATTTTCATCCACTGCGATTGCATTAAAGAATTTCATCGCCAATTCTCGGGTGAACGCCATAAGGATTAACGCCGCAGGTGATGCCTGTCCTTTATGCGAAGACTTGCGCGGGACTTTCCAGAAGAATGAGGTTCCACTTCTCCCTCATGAAGGATGCTCACATGAACACGGTTGCCGTTGCAATTATGAACCCGTTCTGAATGATATTTTCCCATAATTGCAAGAAATGACTGAAACGCGCCCATCAATTGATGGGCGCGTTTGATTCTACTGGCTCTCTCCATGAATCTATTTCAACAATCGTAGTGCTTCCGCTGTTTCAGCGGCTTTTTCAAGCATGGGCATGTGTCCTCCACCGGATAAGATAATCAGAGATGAGAAGGGGGCAGCATTTTTCACTTCAATGGCACGTTCAACGGGGATGAGAGCATCAGCATCACCATGAACTACAACCACTGGAATTTTTAATGTGCTCAATAAGGAAGTTTGATCCGGTCGTTCAGCGAGAGCTTTCAGAGAACCTATAATACCGGCGGCAGGTTGAGTCGTGATTAACCCATATACAAATTCTCGCAACTGCAAGTCGGATGTTAATTTTTCAGTCATCGTTCTGGCAATGATCTCCACACCTAGTTCTGTGACTTGTTTAACCGCGAGATAACGAGCTTCCTTTCGATCCGGGGTGTCAGCCAATGCCTGCGACGCCACCAATCCCAATCCAAGCAACCGGTCAGGGTAAGAACGGGCAAAGGCAAGGGAAATATATCCGCCCATAGAATGACCCACTATTATCGCTTTATTGATTCCCAAGTGGACAAGTAATTCGGCTATATCGGTTGCCATGTCGGAAAGTGAATATGTAGACTCAACCGTCTCCGATTGACCAAATCCACGGAGATCGGGAATAATCAAGTCATAATCCGGTTCGAGCAAAGGAACGATTCTCTCCCAGATTCTGTGGTCTAAAGGATATCCATGCAACAGCACAAGGGGTTTCCCTTGTCCACTACGGGTATAAGCCATAGAGATATTGTTTACAACCACCTTCTCCATAAATCACCTCTTGATATTTATACTGTTTGGGTTTTCTTGCGCACAGGATGATTAAATAACCATTCTTTCGCCAAGGTTAAGGCTTCTTCTCGTGTATTGATGGTGCCCATCGCCTGAGCTTCACGAATAGTTTCAAGAATCCTGCCAACATCAGGACCAGGACTGAGTTTCAGAGAGGCAATCAGGTCGTTACCGTTTACAATTTGCGGTGGCGCGATTGTCTCCTCGCGTTTTTCCCACCAGTTTTCAAGAAACAATCGAACAATGTCGAGACATGCTATCCAGGTTTCCTGGGTGATTTCATTGTCATAGGTAGCTCGTTGATCTGCCAGGGCTAATAAGCATAAATCCACACCCGTATCCCCGGTATCTCGGAAGAATCTATAGATTGCGCGTCGAGTGGGTAGTTTTCCTTCTTGCTTGAGCTGATTAATATGATAAATAATTCGCATGTGGTTTCGAATAATTATCTTGACACGATCCATCTCCGCATTGCTCAATCGCAGTTTAATTGCACGCTTTACAGCCAAGAGCCCCCCCTCTTCATCGTGACCGTGAAAACGAATTCGTCCATTTTCAATTTCTCGCTTCCTGGGTTTGGCTATATCGTGGTAGAGAATTGAGAAAAACAATAAAGAACGGGGTGTCCGCTCTGAGGTTGGAGGGTGTGTAAAATGCTGCCTGAATTGCTCCCGATAACGACCCAACCACGTTGTGAGCAATCCAGTCAACAGGTCATTCGTTTCTTCGCTGTTGTAATCCATGGCCAGCACACCGAATATAGATTCGAGATAATCCATCGCTTTCAGTGTGTGTACCCACACATCGTGGACATGAGGAGTTGGCTGGCTTACGCCTTTTAATTCAAGGATCTCGGGGAGAATATACGGCAAAACCCCCAGGATATCCAATGCCCGAATTGCCGTCGATGGTTTATGGCCGTCCAATATTCTAAATAACTCATCGCGCAATCGCTCAGGTGAAATTCGAGGCAATAGATCCACCGAATCCTTCAGTAATTGGCGGGTTTCACGCTGAATGCTAAATCCCAGCTCGGCCGCAAATCGCACAGCGCGTAAGATTCGGACTGGATCCTCGACGATCGAGTTTTCTGAACAAGCGCGAATACGTTTTCTCCTCAAATCCACCAGCCCCCCCACAGGGTCTACAAATTGATGAGATCGTAAATCCAATGCCAACGCATTTATGGAAAAATCCCTCGCATGCAAATCGGTTTCCAGACTTGCACCCCGATAGGAGGAAAAATCAAGCACATCACGGGAGTTATCTGCATTCGTGAGGATTACTCTCCCAACATCATTCTCTACATCCAGCGGGAAAAACGCGCCATTGAGGGCATTGGATACTCGCTTGGCAGTTTTAATCCCATCCACAGGAACGACAAAGTCAAGGTCATGAGTTTCGCGATGCAAGAGGATATCACGTACCGCCCCACCAACCAAATAGAAAACTTGATTAGAAGGAAGGGATTCCAATATTGATGAAATCAAAGGAAGTTCGAACGGCATTTCAGGGCTTGGTATGAACACTATTTCAGGAATTTCCTTTGGGCGGCTTTGGCGCGCAGATCGGGAAGCCTGTTCGGCTGTCTGACCATGAGCCACGATCTTCCCATGCACGCGAGCCACCCAGTGTCCTGCATAAGGGGATAATGACTTATCTTCCTCAGGTTTTTGCATAAGAATGGCTTGTAAAGATTAATCAGACCTGAATTTCTCCAGATCAACGACACCTACGAACGGTAAATTACGATAGTACTCGTCCAGATCAAGACCATATCCAAAGACATATTTATTTGGAATAGTAAAACCGCGATAATGGATTGGAACGACAACTTCGCGACGTACTTCTTTATCTAACAATGCACATACCCTTAGCGTCTTCGGATTTCGTGTTTGGAGAAGCTCCAGGACGTGAGCAATTGTATGACCGCTGTCAACGATATCCTCTATGAGCAAAACATTCTTTCCCTGGATATTCATCTGTAAGTCCAGAGTCAACCTGACATTTCCATCCGACGCGTACTTTCCCACGCCATAGGATGAGATTGCCATACAATCTATCGCATGTGGAACGGTTATGTGACGCATCAAATCCACCATAAACGGTAGCGCGCCACGCAAAATACAAATGAGAAGTAGATCTTCACCGGCGAAATCTTTATTAATTTCTTCGCCCAACTCGCGAACCCGATTCTGAAGCGAGAGACTATCGATTAGAATTTCAGAAAGGAATTCCTTATAATCCCGCATAACCTTCTCCTATAGCGATTCTATTGACCATGCCCCGGAACTTCGTGATGTAGACGGCAACGTGCTTCATACATTTCAGACGCGCCGACTATCACGACAGAATCATCATAGCGGGCTGGTTTTCCATTGACCAATCGCTGTGTTCGGGATGCCGGTTCTCCGCAGACCATACAAATCGCCTGTAATTTATCCACGTGTTCAGCTTTGGCCATTAATATAGGCATGGGTCCAAAAGGTTCGCCGCGAAAATCGGTATCAAGTCCGGCTACGATGACTCGCAAAGCCCGTTCAGCCAGTTGCTGGGTGACGTCCACAATCCCATCGTCAAAAAATTGCGCTTCATCTATGCCTACGACAGCAGTATCGGCATCAAGTTTATCAAATATCTCCGATGATTTAACAACAGGGATTGCATCAAAATCTGTACCGGCGTGAGAAGTCACTTTTTCAACAGCATAACGGATATCGATGGAGGGTTTGAAGACTTGCACTTTCTTCCGCGCAATCACCGCACGTCGTAAACGGCGGATTAATTCATCTGTTTTTCCGCTGAACATGGATCCGCAAACGACTTCAATCGAACCATGAGAGTGAGGTGTCATGATGCTCCTGAGAACCGTTCAAAAAAAAGTTGGCTATTTGATTGCAAAACCGGCAGATGGTTAACATCTGCCGGTTAAGTTTACCTGATATTACAATTTGATGGAGTGCTTTTTAGGCTGCTGCTTTTACTGCCTCTGGAACATCATAGCCAAATGCGCGGAGTTTCTTCTTGGCATCGATCAATCCCTTACGGCCAAAACAGTCGATGGCTAGAGCTGCGTTATCACCTTCAGCCAGCCTCGCGAGCAGTTGGCCAACTTCAGTAATGCCGGCTTTGGCGAGTGCAGATGTCGGACGAGTACCCAGTTCGAGTTCTGCAATGGGACGCTTGGGTGAGAACCGGGCGTTCTCCTTCGCCTGTTGTAATTCAACATACTCCTGGCGAGCCTGGAGTTTCTTATAAAAACGGTCAACCTGCCCTTCAATATCCATAATGCGCTGCTGCTCGCCGCTGAAGAACGAATGGCACTTGGAGCAGACTTCAATATGGATTTCTTTTCTGGTGGAACCGGTTGTCCAGGTATTACCACAGGCGCAAACAACCTTGGCGTCTGTGTAATAGGTAGGATGGATTTCAGCTTTCATATTAAAAATCCTTTATTCTTCCACTACCGGGAGCACATTTACGCGCTTACGGCCTTGATAAACATCAAACAGCACCACACCTTCGATAACTGAAAAGAGTGTGTCGTCCTTACCCTTGCCAACGTTCAAACCCGGTTTGATGCTGGTCCCGCGCTGACGGATAAGAATATTCCCTGCGAGGACATGCTCGCCGGCGTACTTTTTCACACCTAACCGCTGACCATTACTATCACGATTATTGTGGCTGGAACCGCCACCTTTTTTGTGAGCCATAATTACCTCTCTTATTTCTCTATCTTCCCGATTTCGAGACGCGTGTACTGCTGACGATGTCCGGTTTTTTGGCGGATGCGCTTCTTGGGTCTGTAATTGAAGTTGACGGTCTTCTCGCCCTTGACGTGCTGGATAACCTTCG
>JBGOXG010000163.1:0-5172 GCA_041479025.1 Anaerolineae bacterium | reverse complement strand
TGGACAAGCAACGGCTCCGAGATGATCTCTTCGATCGATTGAGTTGGATTAAGAGATTCATAAGGATCCTGAAAAATCATCTGGATTCGCCGGCGAACATCCTTTAATCCAGCCTCGTTCAAACCGATGATATTTTCCCCCTCGAAGGTTATTCGTCCTTCGGTTGGGCGTTCCAATCCCATGAGTGTTAGCGCCAGCGTGGACTTTCCGCATCCGCTCTCACCGACTAAAGCAAGCACTTCGCCGCGCGAAAGGGAAAAATCAATCCCATCAATAGCGCGCACAAGCCTTTCTTTGCCGCCAAAGAATAGGCTTGGTTTCTCGGCAGTAAAGAACTTACTAAGAGCGGTAACCTCAAGCAGGGTTTCAGTCATGCAATTTCCAAGAGATGGCAGCCAACCAAATGATTCTCACCCAAATCATGGATACCGGGCATTTCCACATTGCATCGGTCAAAGACCATGGGGCAGCGAGGGGCAAATCGGCACCCCGGCGGTAGATTATCCAGGCGAGGGGGGTATCCAGGTATCGAACTGAGGCGTTTTTCCGGGTTGCCTAAATCCGGAAAAGCTTTGAGCAATTCGCGCGTATAAGGATGCTGAGGAGAGTTATAAACCAAATCCACTGGGGCATATTCCGCCAGCATACCTCCGTACATCACCAGGACCGAATCGCACATTTCAGCGATGACACCCAGGTCATGTGTCACAAATATTATTGAAAGACCAAGTCTTTCTCGAAGAGACGAAAGCAATTCAAGGATTTGAGCCTGAATCATCACGTCTAATGCAGTGGTCGGCTCATCGGCGATCACAATTTGTGGGTCACAAGCTAATGCCATTGCAATCATGGCGCGCTGGCGCATACCACCTGAATACTGGTGAGGGTAATTGTCCTTTCGTTCGGGAGAAATCCCAACTAAATTCAACAATTCGTCAACACGAGTATCAAGCTTCTCCCTGGAAAAACCGGTATCATGTTGACTTATCGCCTCTGCGATTTGGTCCCCAACGGTCCGGACAGGATTCAAGGCATTCATGGCACCTTGAAAGATAATGGATATACCTTTCCAGCGGACATCATTCATTTCATCTTCGCAGAGAGCAATCAGATCATAACCATCAAATTCCATACTTCCGCCAACGATGCTGCCTGCTGCTGGCAAGAGCCGCAATAAACCAAGCATTAGCGTTGTTTTTCCACAACCGCTCTCCCCCACCAATCCCAACACCTCACCTTTGCGAAGTGTAAAACTGACATTATCGACAGCCCTGGCGGCTGCCTGTTCACTGATTTTATAATCGATGGAAAGATTTTTGACTTGCAGAAGGGGTAGGGCGCTGGAGACATCCAGCCTGGGTTCAGCGGCTTGAATAGGCAGCGCAGCCTGCTTACGACTTGTCAGGTGATGTGATTCCAAGCGGGGATTAAAAACCTGCTCGAGTCCCTGCCCAAGCAATGTCAACGCCAGGACAACCCAGACAATGCCAAATCCAGGCACGAAAAGCGCCCACCATGCGCCAGAACTCATCGCACCGCGCCCAAATGCGTAATTCAACATCTGTCCCCAAGACACGGCTGTCGGGTCGCCCAGACCCAAGAATGATAATGTGCTCTCGTTTAGAATAGCGAGAGAAATCACCAATACGGCATTTACAACCAATAGCGGTAATACCAGAGGCAAAATATGTGTGTTGATAATATGCCAATTCCCGGCTCCGATCGCTCGCGCGCGTAAAACAAATTTACGGGATTTGACTGCGAGAGTCTGAGATCGCACAACGCGCGAAGTATATGTCCAGCCAAGCAAGCCAATAACAAGGATAATATTCCACAGGCTGGGTTTGGTCAACGCGATAATCACAACCATCAATGCCAGATCAGGAATAACCAGCATGATATCGTTGAAGCGCATCAAGAGATTTTCAGTGCGCCCTCCTAAGAAACCAGCCGATATTCCAATCGTTCCGCCTATGGCTATCGAAATAAAAGACGCAAAAAACCCAACTATCAACGAAACGCGGGCACCATAAACAAAAAGGGACAGTTCGTCTTTCCCTGCATCATCGGTTCCGAACGGATGTGCCTGGCTGGGTGGTTGATAGATATCCCTCGAAGTAATATTCGCGGAGGAGTGAGGATCGTATGGTGCGATAAACGAAGCGAATACCGCAACCAGAATGACACCCAACAACATGAGCAATCCCACCACGCCCATTCGATTCTTGCGGAAAGTATGCCAAAAATTGAGGAAAGGGGACGACTTCGCGATGATAGGAGCCAAGGACGGTGCAAGTGCCATGTCAGTCACTTTGTACGCGAGGATCAAGCAGGGAATAACCTAATTCAGCAATCAGATTAGCGATGATCACGCTAACGGCGATCATTAAAAATGCACCTTGAAGCATGGGGAAATCGCGCCGGACCACTCCTTCATAGATCGCCCCACCGAGACCCGGCCACGAAAAGACGGATTCAATTTGAATGGCGCCGGCAACAGTAAAACCCAGGTTAAGTGCTATCACGGTGACCAAAGGCAACATGGCATTTTTCAAAGCATGGTCTTTCAAGATCTGGAACGTGCTCAGCCCTTTTGCTTTTGCAGTCAGAATATAATCTTCGGATAAAACATCCAGAAGACTCGAGCGCATGATCAACATATATTCGCCCATGAATATGATTGTATAGGTAAGCGTTGGCAGGATCATGTGCTGAATTACATCAGCGACCTGTTCGATGAACGGTGCGCTGCTCATTCCAGGCGTGGCTTTCCCGCCTATCGGAAAACCATTATTTGAACCCCAGAACAGGAAAATCATGCCAAGCCAAAAAGTTGGCAGGCTCCAGGCTAGCAAGCTTAAAAGAAGAGCACCATAGTCAATTGATGTCCGGGCTTTCCAGGCAGCGATGGTCCCGACAACTACACCAAAAACAATCGCAAGGATCTGCCCTGCGCCAATAAGCAATACTGTGTTCCAAAGACGTTCAAGTAGTATTTCCTCAACCGGGCGGTTATAGTGATAACTAATACCCATTTCGCCCTGTAAGAGATTTTTCGCATAAAGAAAAAATTGCGTGTCGAATGGATTAATAAGACAATTGCCCAACTTGACCGGATTCAGGGACTGAAAACAATTTATGACTGGCTTATCCAGACCAAATCGAACCCTTACCGCTTCAATGGATTCCTTCGTCATGCGGGGATCGCGTATACCCTGCCGGGCTGGATCACCAGGGAGAATTCTAAATAAGAAGAAATTCAATACAATTACAAAGGCGATCGTTAAGATCGCCCAGAGCAGTTTCTTAACAAAAAAACGGGTTCGCTTCAAACAATAAACCTTGTTCTAATTGGATCAACGGGAGCGTTGCATCCATGGATCGAATGCACACGGATGCAACGCCCACTAGCACAGCTACTTAGTTAAAGGATAACCACTCATTTATTTACTGGTTCGATCACCATAATCGAGCTGACATCTTCGAGCGCCAGTTTGGGTTGACCGGTGAGCCATCCCTGGAAGCGGTCAGTGCGGTAGGCCTGCACTTGCTTGGAGTAAAACGGAATAATGTATACGACATCGTCATGAGTGATCTTCTGCATTTCCCAGACGAGTTCTTTCCGCTTTTCAGGGTCAAGCTCCACCGACTGCTGAGCGAATAGCTCATCATAACGAGGATTGGAATATCCCGTCTCGTTGTACCCAGTTGGAATTTGATCCGTGGTAGGGATGATCAAAAGCGTTTGCGGATCTGGGTCAGCTACCCAGCCCCAAATCATGACATCGAAGTCCAACGCAGGGCAGCATTGAGCTGTCAACGCATCCGGGTCCACAGCCTGAGGTTGGGTCGTTATTCCAATTTCTCCCCACATCTCCTGAAGCAATTCAGCCATACGCGGTCCTACTACACTATCACTGGGCCAGTTGAGACGGAAAGTCAGCGGGGTTGTGCCATCTGGCATTTCTCGAATTCCATCCTTGTTCGCATCTAAGTAACCAGCGTCATCCAGAATCTTGTTTGCCAATGCCAGGTCATAGGCAAAATCCTGTATCGAACTATTGAACCATTCGCCCATTCCGTCAGGGATGAGTGCGATCCCGGGAGAAGCAAGGCCGAGTGAGACAATTTCAATAATTTTCTTCTTGTCGGTTGCGTGCGCCATCGCCTGGCGAACATTCTTATCGCGCAGAGCGGGGTGCCCGGTACAAAGGCCACCCTCTTCTTTCGGGCAATTTGCTGGCGCCACCTGGTTCAGAATGATATCCGTTAAATCGGGAGAAAGTGGTGAACCTATGGCCACCGCGACATTTTCGGCCTCCTTGAGAGCTTCCACCCCAGTGTTCGGCATCTCCGTAATCATATCCACCTGTCCTGACTTAATGGCCTGGATCAAGATGTCGGGTGTTTGAAAGCTCTGGAATATTACCTCATCGACCTTGGGAAGGGTACCGTGATAATCTTTATTGGCCACAAGGTGGATAAACTCATTTTGCTTGTATTCCTTCATCTTGAAAGGACCCGAGCCGATCATTTCCTCATTCGCGAATTCAGCAGCCGCATTCCCCTCGGCATGATCTTTCCAAATATGCTCCGGAAGAATATAGAGAAATACAAGTTTGCTTTCAATGCTGGGAACCGGCTGGTCCAACGTAATGACCACTGTACTGTCGTCTGGCGCTTCCACGCTCGCGAAATTGGTCGTGTACGAATTCAGGGTGGGGAAATCCTCATGCGCCTTAACGAGATTATAGGTAAAGGCGACATCCTTCGCGGTCAATGGCTGACCGTCGTGCCACTTGACCCCCTGTTTTATTTTAAAGGTGTAAACCAGTCCATCATCAGATCGCTCAACGCTTTCAGCAAGACCCATTGAATAGGTCCCATCCAGGTTTAGATCATACATCGAGTCATAAACTAACTCGAAAATAGTATAGGCTTTGGCCAGCCAGGCAGCGCCAGGATTTAGCGAATCGGGGCCACCCGTCCACCCGATGGTGACAACCGCCGGTTCCTGCTGAGATTGCCCACTGCCGCAAGCGCTTAGCAATAATGCCATCGTTGCGAGCACAAAGAATACTGATTTTAGCTTCATGGTCTCCTCCTCGAAAGAAAACAAAACACCAGTGTCAACAGCAAGCACTGGTGAGTGGATCACCTCGTATTTTCAAG
>JBGOXG010000154.1:0-5307 GCA_041479025.1 Anaerolineae bacterium | reverse complement strand
GCTAACGGCCTGCGGTTCAGCTGCCGCCGACTGCGGCAGGACTCGCTCCAGTAACCAGAACGATTTCTGGCAAATGGCGCACGACGCATACCCGCGCCGACTGCGAAGCGGGTCGGCTGCAACTGCTGGTTGGGCAGCGGGGTCATGCGCGGTATGTTGGGGTCATGGCAACCAACCCATCTGTCTACCAACCGAAAGAAACGCGACGATGGTTATATTGATGAATACGCCTATCCGCGAGTCGGGCCAGCCGATGATGCAGAGAAAGAATGAGAACACCGTAACGATTACGGTAACAGGCAACCACCAGGACACCCGTGCGAGGACACCAATACTGGACACTCCGAATGCAAGAGCCGTGAGGAGCCAGAGGATGCCTACCACTCGGATTCCCAGGTCCCCAACATTGACCGAACCAGCGAGCACGCTGGTTTTGTATTCCATTTCCTTGAGGGTTGCGATTCGCCAAGGTACGACAAAGCCTACGAGATGTGCGAAGCCATGGCCGAACAGAATCACAGCGAGAGCGATATGCATTGCCAAGTACTCCTTGTCGGTAAGAGTTCATCACTTCGGGGTCAGCGGTGACTTCAAGCCCTTCATGTACCAAATCAACATACCAAGGCTGATTGCGAATAATGTCCCGAAAATCACTACCTGCGGGACGGCAACGGGATGGCCATCTCGGATCATGAACACCACCATTGACAGAATTGCCGATATCAGCAGCACGACATAGGAAAGCATCGCCCCTGCGAGCGTGTATCCCAATGCCTGTTTGCGCCATAGGCTGACCGCCGCAATACCGAATGCCGGAAGTATCCAGGCCATGTCTAACACGTGCACCGCATTGGTCGGGGTCCCATTATCCTGCAAGCTTTGCGGAATCCTTCCCGCCACTAGCGCGGGGACAGTCTCACTCAGCCACAGGAAATAGAATAGGACCGCTAGCACTGCCAGATAGATGCTCACCATCTTGATGGGGGTCTTTTCGGCGAAGCATGCCTTGATTTCAGCCATATCCGCCGTCACGAGACCACCAATCAAAGCATAGAGCGAACATCCCAGCAAAGCAACGTAGACGAGGAAGAGCGGGTTGAATTTGACGTCAAATGCGGCGATCACATAGGAGTACACCAAATAGACCAGTCCCCCCAGCCAGACGAGACGTGCGCTGGGAGAGCCACGATTGGCAAGAATCGCGGTGACGATCAGAGTGGGGAGTACTATAGCTAGCGAGATAAGGTCCTGACCTACCGCTTGCGCTACAAAATAGGGAGCATCGCGGTATAGACCGGTGATGAACACTCCGCCACCTGCTGCAACCGTAAGCAACAAGGCGATGGGTATCGTGAGCCACAACCACGCATTTGCTAATCGTAAGCTGCTATTCATTCTCTACTCCGTTTCATTTCGTCCGAGAACGTGCGAACGTCGCCGCCTAACGGCGAGGCTTAGCAACAGGGCGGGGCTAACAAGACACCTTCGCCAACCAGAGCGATTGCTGGTAAAGCCGCTCCCGTGCCACCAGGGCGAAGCCCTGTCCGCTACAGCCAGTGTTAGCCGCCATAATTTCCAGACTAACGGTTTTGAAGATTATACGGAACACCAAAAAAAGTGTCGCTTCCGATTATGTTTTCTATGGCTATTCTATCTTTGTGCGAACCATACCAAAAAGTAATATCGGCATTTCCTGTGCCACACGTGTTAACTTCAATGCCCACAAAACCTGGATTTACTGCTTCAATTTGTCTAATAACGTATTGATGTTCGGCAATCACTTTTTCCACTTCGGCGATTGAAGGCAACTTCTCACAAGAAATATAGTGAAATCGATTATCGTAAAGTACATCATCAAGAGTTTGTCTTATAATTTTTGCCTGAAATTCTAAAAACAAAAGAAGAGCCACAGCAGTCAAAAGCGATACTACCACGATTATCTTTTGTTTCCCTTTCATCGCTCATTCCCTCATCGCATGGGATTAATGGTGATTACTTGGCTTTCCAATTAACAATAGTGATACCAATAATTGCTAAAACCATCAGACCAGACAACCCTAACAACGAGAAAGAGATTTTGTAGGTCATATCGTTAGACAGCGCCCGGCCTAGCCCTTGAACAAAAAAACTTACACCAAGAGTTATCACGATCCACCGCCCTATTTGCTCAATAATCCTTGATGAATGTTTTAGGTTAGGGGTAGTAAAAACTTCGCTCATAGGTTTAAAGCCCAATAATCGCAATATGTGTCTATTGAATATCCCCAACAAAATTGTGACAATCCCGATGATTAACCAAAAAGGGAACATAGTATTATTTCCTGTCGTGCTGGTGCTTTGGCGGCTAATAGCGCTTCAGCCGCGCCAGCGGCGTCGGCTGCAAGCGCAGGTTAGGCCTGATCTACAAGGTAAATATACCTAGTGTCTTCTTTAGAACAAGTCTTTCTACTGTCATTTTTACTTCGATTGTTGCTCAGATAGCTCTCTCTTGTATGCTAGAAGCGGTTCCTGGTTCCATACTTGAGCCTCAATATAATTGGCAAGGAAACTGGGGAGATTTATGCCCCATTTTTCCCCCGGTAGTCCGTTTGACTCGATGATGGAGCAAATTTCGGACAGCGTGAAAAGCTTTCTGTGATAGTTAGGGAGATAATATTCGGATTCTTTATTTGTTATCAGAAAAGAGACCATACTATCAGGGTAAGTAAAACTCAAATCACATTCCCTAAACAGGGAAAGAGGGACTTGTATTTCCGCGGTAGTAGCCAGCGTAGCCGCATCAGCCGCTGTAAGCAGCCACTTGGATCTTCCAAGCACCATATAGATCGGATAAGACTTTTGAGGAATACCACCCTGGGCAATGAACTCTTGACGCAGCCAGCATTCGATCTTTCGGCGAGCCTGCAGATATTGATATGGATCTTTGAATCTTTCCCAAAAAATAGCCCCTTCAACATAAAAGGCTTGCATAATTTGCACCGCCGCTATATCTGATAGGGCGGACAAACTTCGAAATGGTACTGTGCCCCTTCTATAGAAATGGATTAAATAATCAATCATGACCAGTATACCTGATCTGCAAGAATTTTCATGTTACCTTTTGCCGCTTCCTTCAAACCTTCATTTCCGAAGGGCTCAACGCTGCGCTTCACCTGCTGCCGGAAGCCGGAGCGAGGAACGAGCGGAGGCTGGAGGCGGTCAGGTGCAAGCGCTTGTTGGGCCATAGAGGCTCTCTTCGTTCAGTCGGAAAACCTCACCTCTCCGCGCGCACGCAATTCCATCGGTAACAAGCTGGCATACAGAAACGCATGCAGTGGTGTGGCAACGTCGACTTCCTCTCCAAGACGCACCACAGCCCCCACCCACGCATCAAGCTCCGACCGTTTGCCCGCAGCAATATCTCTTTGCAGAGACGAGGTAGCGCTCGGCATGAACGTGTCCAAATCCGCGATCGATCTTGTCACGATGTCGTCGGCCAATGGGATCGCCCGCGCTCGGGCCACGCGGTCAATTTCCTCCACGCCCCGTACCATAAGTTTTCGCGTTTCCGGCACCGTCATCAGGACGCCGATAGGAGCACGGGTTACCGCACTCAGCCCCCCAAAAGGCACGGCGAGCATGAATTTCTCCCACAGGGCGATGTGGATGTCTGCCGACACTTCGACGGAAACCCCTGCCAAGTCAAATGCTTCCCGCAACCGCTCGACCCGCTCGGTTTTTGCGTTATCCAATTCCCCAAACTCGATATATTGCCCTCCCCCAATGTGGCGAATATGACCAGGTCCAGCGACGAAGCTGAATGCCCCACACAACCCTCCTAACACATGCTCTGAACCGAGCCTATCTGCCAGCAAAGCGGGCGTTTCGACCCCATTTTGTAACGGCACAACGCAGGTATCTGGGCCAAGCAACGGGCGCATGGCGTCCGCGGCCGCAGGTACTTGCCACGTTTTGATGCCCAGAAGAACTACATCTACCCGACCGACAGCAGTGGGAGAGTCGCTTGCCTGGGCGGGATGAATGAGGACGTCACCCATAACGCTCTCAAGTCGAAGGCCGCTCGTACGGATGGCCTCGAGATGTTCTCCGCGAGCGATGAAGACGACATCAACGCCAACCGCGGCGAGCCGCGCACCGAACAGTCCGCCGACACCGCCAGTACCAAAGATAGCAACGCGCATGTTCAATTCCTCAAGCTAAGCATATTATCTTATATATCATACACTTTGAGCATAGTATATGTTTCTTTCCGGAGTTGGTCAACAACTATGAAAAAGCAAAAGATTGAGCCAAAATATCTCAAGAACTTACGGAGCGCTCTCGAGGTCAAGCATTTCACGCGACGGACAAAAGAGACTTATATCTATTGGATAAGACGTTATCACACCTTCTTGCAAAGTCATTGAGATTTGGATACTGCACCATCTAAACATAAAGTCGAAGCTTTCCTCTCCAACCTGGCTCCAAATGTAGCCGTGGCTACTCAAAATCAAGCGTTCAATGCTTTGCTGTTTTTCTACCGCAATGTTATTGGTACAGAACTCGGCGATATTCACGCCCTGCGCGCTAAAAGAAGGTGCGTGTCCCGGTCGTCTTGACGAAAGAAGAAACCCGACAACTACTTAATGGCTTAACTGGCGAGTTGGTGCTGATCTGCTGCCTGATGTACGGTTCAGGCCTTCGACTGGAGGAATGCCTTTCCTTGCGGATCAAAGACTTGGATTTTGAGCATAGAAGCATCGTTGTACATGCCGGAAAAGGGGACAAAGATGGCATTGTCCAACTCTGCACAAGAACTGGGAATGGGCCACCCAGAGGAGCGCAAGGAACTGGCGCGCATGATGATCCAAGAAGGGGGCGTCGATGTTGTCGCCAAGCGTGTCCTGTGGGTAAAGGCCCGCCAGGATTGATGTGCTCTTCCAGCTCTTGAATAATCTGCGCTTCGACAAGCAACAGCGATTCTGGATGGAATATCCTGAAGCCGACGGGGACATATATGACACGAGGGAGCGTATGGGATAAATGAGAATGGAAGTCAAAATCTCCTCAGCGATTTCCCACAATGCCTGTTAGCAAAACCTGAAAAGTGAACTGCTTTGGAAAAGATTGCCTCTTGACAAACTAACGAACGTTAGTTATCATTGGATTACATACTAACGTTCGTTAGTTTACCTAAGGAGCTACAATGGATACGTTGAATCAGCCAACTGAAGAAATTCACCCGGTCTTGAATGCCACAGATAAGACGACCAAACAGAAACTATTCGAAACTGCTGTGGACTTGTTTTCCAGCCGCGGCTTTCGCGG
>JBGOXG010000040.1:0-14899 GCA_041479025.1 Anaerolineae bacterium | reverse complement strand
GATGGGAGCAAGCAGGTCCTTGGCTACTTAGCACAGGGAGGTCTAAAACTTTTTACCCCAAAAGGCAAACAGACGGAAATCAGTCTGCCTGGAGGAAATTCGATCGTCATTCTGGGGACGAATGCATTTGTCACGTACAATGTCAATAATGGCTACACGACCGCCGGCAATTTTGATGGAACGGTGCATTGGATATCCAACAAAGGCGAGGAACACTCCATCCAAACTGGTTCCATGATTGATATCGACCCTGAAGGGACAATGACTTTAGAAACAGCGCTACCCTTCACATTGAATGAGTTTGATACCGCTTCTACCGAAAGCAATTCTCCTATCGATGGATTGAATAATTTGCGCGAGCAATATCAAATTCCTCTCCCGGGTGAGACCATCACGAAAAAACCGATAGAGCTATCTCTCTGGAGTGTCCTTCCTGAAGGCTCGGTCGGGGTTTTTGCGCCGATGATCGGACAATACGAAATCGATCATCCTGAAATTACTGTAAATTGGAATAGTCTTTCAGAAAAGGAATTCCTCGACAAATTCCTTTCTGAATCTGCATCAGGGAATGGGCCGGACATTTTGATTTTAGGAAATGACAAAATTGGGAAATTAGCCCAACAATCGGAGATCGTCGATCTGCAAGACTTTGGGGTTACAAGAGATTATCTGAATAAGAATTTCGAAATACCCGCCAGCCAAAGTGTCTCCTGGATGGGAGGCGTCTGGGGGATCCCTCTAAGCCAAAATGGGATCGCTCTGATCTACAACCGCGATTTAATGACCGCTGAGTATTTGCCGAAAGGTCCCGATGATTTTGAGGGACTCTATGAAAAAGCGAAGGCTTACCTGGTTGCCCAGGACCAGAACTATGAATTCCCAAGTTATGTTCTCGTCTGTAATCCAGGATTGATTGGCAGGTCAGGAGGAGCCTACTATGCAGCTCCCATCTATTTCAGCTTTGAGCCGGGGCTAAACGGGTATATCGACGAGGCGGGCAATGTATTTGTAAACACCCGGGGTATGATTAGCGCCGGTAATTGGATAGCAAATTTCAGCTCAGTCAGTCTTCCTTCTACGGACAGTGATTGCTTGAATTTATTCAAGGAGAAATTCGCGGCTGCGATTTGGATGGGACCTGAAGTCATCCCTGATATAGAAGCAGCGGGTATCAATTATGGCATCTTTCCCATGGGACGCCCGTTTGTTACCACTACCGCGGGGATGGTTACAACCACAGCGTTGAAAAATGACAAAGCAAAAGATGCTCTTGATCTATTGCTATATTTCACCAGTGATGCAAATCAGCTGCTCATGGCAGACAACCGTCTCATCCCGACAAGCACACAGGTAATCAACTCACCGGAAATTCAGAAGAACCAGGTAATCTCAGGCTTTGCAGCATCGTTGAGGAA
Organism: Anaerolineae bacterium; assembly: GCA_041479025.1. Taxonomy (GTDB): domain Bacteria; phylum Chloroflexota; class Anaerolineae; order Anaerolineales; family Villigracilaceae; genus JBGPQJ01. Next base: position 13,484 of record JBGOXG010000040.1, on the reverse strand, counting down.
TGGTGTCGCCCTGTCCCCATCACCTTATACCGAAACCCAATGGGAACCGCTTGATACTGCCACCTGGCAGATCTGGACACACGAATTACGACCTGAATCCGCCCTGTCGTCCGCGCAAAAGGATGTTGAATCAAGGATCAATCAAATGCGGTAATATTCCGGAGATTACATTTTCCGCCCTGAAGGAGTAAATATGAACTATTATTTCTCAAAAGTGATAGACCTTCCATACCAATCTGCCATTGAACGGGTGACTGAAGAACTCAATAAAGAAGGATTTGGGGTCCTTACAGAAATCGATGTTCAAGCCACATTAAAAAAGAAACTGGATGTGGACTTTCGACCCTATGTGATTCTGGGTGCTTGCAACCCGCAATTTGCGTATAAAGCCCTCCAGGCAGAAAAAACCATCGGCCTGTTGCTGCCATGTAATGTGATCGTTCAGGATGCGGGTAATAACAGGAGTGAAGTTGCCGCAATAGATCCTGCCGCTTCAATGCAACTCGTCGGCAATCCTGCACTCACCGAAGTCGCCAGTGAAGTGCGTCTGAAACTCAAGAAAATCATCGATAGTCTATGAACAGCTCCTATCCCATAATCAAAAGTAAGGTTGTAAAATCATATAGGCAAGTCCAATAATCCATGCAATTCTGGAAGAGAATAGAATAGATCCAGAACAATGCGGCTTCGGTACAAAACCGAGCCGTATTGTTATAATCAGGCTAGATAAAAAATATCGACAGGATCTGGAAATGAAAAAATTCATTATCATGATTTTAAAAATCATTGCAATTTTTCTGAGTATTTATCTGGTCATCCTCATCCTATCATCCATAGTCGCGCAGCCTGTACCTCCTCATCCTTATTACGAGAACGCACCAGTCCCAATGGTAATAGCCCATCAAGGAGGGGATGATGTCCGCCCTGGGGATACGCTTACCGCTTTTCAGCACGCTGTCGACATCGGGGCGGACGTACTTGAAATGGACGCACACATCACCAAAGACAGTCAGATTGTTCTGATGCATGATGAGCGTGTGGACAGGACTTCCAATGGATCCGGTTTGATTGAAGATATGACTCTTGAGGAGTTAAAGAAGCTGGACGCTGCCTATAAGTGGACCCCAGATGGCGGGCAATCTTACCCCTACCGTGGACAAGGCGTCACTGTGCCGACTTTGGAAGAGCTATTCCAGAAATTTCCGCAGATGCGTTATGTCATTGAGATAAAACTCACTCAAAATCCGATTGACGGACCGCTCTGCGAGCTTATCCGGAAGTACAACATGCAAAGCAAAGTCATGGTGGCTTCTTTCCATGACGAGGCGATGGCAAAATTCCGGGAAACATGTCCAGAAGTAGCAACTTCGGGGTCGAGGAACGAAGTCACACCCTTTGTCCTGCTCAGTAAACTTTTCATTTCTGGTTTTTTGAGAGCCCCTCGGTTCCAATCTTTGCAAGTACCCTATGAAACATCTGAATCATATGGCATCCCAATCATGACCGAGCAATTTATCAAGCAGGCACATGCCCGAAATATCAAAATCGAACCTTGGACAGTCGATGACCCTGCACTGATAAAAGAATATATCGGCTGGGGAGTGGATGGAATCATCACAGACAACCCGGATTTAATGCTTGATATCCTCAATAGATAGGGTGTAATGAAAAAGAACGCACTTATCCTTGTCACCGGCGCGACAGGATACGTCGGGGGCCGGCTGGTCCCGCGTCTCCTCGAGGCGGGTTACGGGGTGCGGATACTCGCCCGCGACCCGGTCAGGGTGCACAGCCGTCCATGGGCGGAAAATGTTGAGGTGTTAAAAGGCGATGTCTCTGATTTCGACACCCTGCCAGAAGCCATGGCAGGGATAGACACCGCCTATTACCTTATTCACAGTCTCGCCCAGGGAGATAATTTTGTCGAGAGTGAAATTGTTGCTGCCCGGAATTTTGCCAGGGCAGCCAGGGAAGCCGGTGTCAGACACATTATCTATCTCGGACAACTCGGACAGCCGACTGGAGATAAGCCAGTTCCACCTTACTTGAAAGCCCGACATCAGACTGGCGACGCTTTAAGGGAATCCAACCTGCCTGTGACAGAATTCCGGGTAGGTGTCATTGTGGGTTCTGGCAGTATAACCTTTGAAATGATCCGTTACCTGACGGAACGCTGGCCATTCCTCGTCTGCCCATTATGGGCATATACCTTCGGACAGCCTATCCACATAAGCGATGTGCTGGCCTACCTCATTTCCGCGCTTGAGCTCTCTACCACTGGCAGCAAGATAATTGAAATCGGTGGGCCTGACCAGCTTACATTTACTGAAATGCTGCTCGGATATTCGATCGAGCGAGGGCTGACACGTTTCGTGCTCCCGGTGCGTGTGATGACCCCCAAGCTATCCGCCTATTGGACGCGCCTGATCACACCAATAACAGTCAATGTTGCACATCCCCTTATCGAAATGATGGGTTCCAACGCCATCGTTACTGGTAACCAGGCGGAGCAATTATTTCCACACATCCGACCGATGCCTTATCACCAGGCTGTGCGCCGCGCAATCCAGCGCACGGATACAAATCAGGTTGAAACCTCCTGGAGTGACGCACTGGTCACCAGTATGGGTGAAATCGGCACGCCTGTCATTCTTGGAAGCACTGAGGGCTTTTATATTGAACGCCGGGAGCGGGTGGTGGAAGCCTCCCCTGAAGCCTGCTACCGGGCATTCACAAGTCTCGGCGGCGACACGGGTTGGCTGTTTTGGAACTGGACATGGACCATCCGGGGCTGGATGGATGAAGCCGTTGGCGGGGTGGGACTGCGTCGCGGACGGCGTCACGCAACAGATTTACGAGTCGGTGAAGCAGTGGATTTCTGGCGAGTGGAAGCGCTCGAACCAGATCGACTTATGCGCCTGCGGGCTGAGATGAAAGTCCCCGGTCGAGCCTGGTTGGAATGCCAGGTTAAACCCGTAGATAATGGTAAATCCCTGCTCCAAATCAACGCGCTCTTCGAGCCTAAAGGGGTTAGCGGACCCCTCTACTGGTATTTCTTTTTTATACCGCATGTATTCATCTTCAGCGGTATGGCAAGGAGAATTGGGGAGCGTGCTGAGGCAATGGGAAAACAAGAAAAAAAATAACTCTCTGGTCATCCCAGAGAGTTTGTATCGAGTATTTACTTGCTATCACCGGTTGGTGATTGGGGCTGGTCGTCGTTCTTATCTTTTTCATCTTTATTCAGGTTGTCCCGAAACGATTTGATACCCTTCCCAATTTCGCCAGCGACCTTACTCAGGCGACTGGGACCAAAAAGGAGCAGAATAATCACCAGAATAATGATTAACTCAACAGGACCAAGACGTGTAAACATCTGTAACTCCTTATGCTCTGATACAAGCAGTATCAGGCATTATTTTGTTCATCGTTGCTTTTTTCAGTGCTGTTTTTCTCATCACCATTCAGGTTCTCTTTGAAGGATTTAATTCCTTTACCAAGTTCGCCTGCGATCTTACTTAACCGGCCTGGTCCGAATAACAATACAACAATGACCAGGATAATGATCAGCTCCGGAATTCCGAGATCAAAGCCCATTTTTTCTCCTAATATTCAATGGCTTAAGATATGCATGGCCATTACTAATTTACCATAATCCATTGGATTTGGGTATCCTAATCCAATTCCTTGGGATTGAGGAAGCCTTCCACGCGGCGGATTGAGCGACGAATGAAAGAGCGGAACCGAGCAAATGCCTTTTCGCGCTTGATGTTGGGTTTGTGGTCCACAGTTAATGGACCTGTCCAGGTGACTGCGGCAGCACCCCAGGTCAAACCGGCGCCAAAACCCACAAACACAATCTTGTCACCCCGCTCCAATTTTCCTTGCTCGGCCGCCTCCACGGTTGCGATAGGAATGGAAGCGGTCGATGTATTTCCATAGCGGTCAAGGTTGACCATAAATTTTTCCATCGGCAGGTGAAGTCCGCGGGCTGCGGCTTCTATAATACGGATATTTGCCTGATGCGGGATCACCAACTTGAGATCCTCAACTTTCAGACCAACTTGATCAAGAGCCTCTTTCGTTGCCTGTACCATTACCCTTGTGGCAAATCGATAAACTTCCTTGCCATCCATTGAAATAAAATGCATTCCAGTGTGGACAGTAAAATCACTTGCCGGATGTCGCGCCCCGCCCGCCGGAAGTATCAGCAAATCCCCTCCCGAACCATCCGAGTGCATGACCGCTGAATAGACACCCCCGGGCTCGTCACTGGCTTGCAGGACGAATGCCCCGGCACCGTCCCCGAATAAGATACATGTATTCCGGTCCTTCCAATTTACGAAACGAGACAGGGTTTCTGTGCCAATTACCAGCGCGGACTGTATCGAGCCAGAACGAATGGCTTGCGCAGCCATATTCACCCCGTAGATGAATCCCGTACAAGCTGCCAGAAGGTCAAATGCTCCCGCCTTATCAGCCCCGATCGCTTCCTGGATCAGACAGGCTGTCGCAGGAAAGATATGTTCGGGTGTAGAAGTGGCACAAATAATGAGATCAAGCTGGCGGGGAGAAAGTCCCGCGACTTCCAATGCTTTGAGCCCCGCATCAGCGCCGAGCGTGGACGGGTATTGACCCTCCCGGGCAATTCTCCGTTCTCGAATCCCGGTGCGCTCCCAAATCCACTCATCATTCGTGTCGACAATCTTGCTCAGGTCATTATTGGTGAGCACCTTCTCAGGAACCGCCATTCCCCAGCCGGTGATATGTGCATAAGGCATAAGAACTCCATTATCTTTATCTATACAAAAAAGGAGAAGAGGGTGAATAAAACTTATTCCTCAAATCTGCTGAAAATAAGCGTCGCATTGTGTCCGCCGAATCCGAAAGAATTGGACATGATATGTTTCGGATGAGCCGGGCGCGCGTGATTGGGGACATAGTCCAGATTGCAGAAGGGGTCCGGCGTCTCATAGTTTATAGTCGGCGGCAGAATATCATCTTGAAATATAGCAACACAAATTGCAGCTTCGAGCGAGCCAGATGCGCCCAGCAGATGACCAGTCATGGACTTCGTGGACGAAACAGGGATTTTATATGCCGTCTCTCCAAAAATGGTTTTAATTGCGGCCGTTTCCGACTTGTCATTCAACTGCGTTGAGGTGCCGTGAGCATTGATGTAACTGATCTCTTCTGGTTTGAGACCAGCATTCTCCAACGCCAGCTTCATGGAAAGCGCTGCCCCAGCGCCATTTTCTGCCGGGGCAGAGATGTGAAAGGCGTCATCGCTGGTGCCATAACCTGTTAATTCACACAAGATCTTTGCTCCACGCGCCCGGGCATGTTCCAAAGATTCAAGAATAACCACTGCGCCGCCTTCAGCCATCAAAAAGCCATCTCGGTTCTTGTCAAACGGGCGGGAGGCACGTTCCGGGTCTTCATTTCTAGTGGAAAGCGCGGTCATCACGTTCAAGCCTGCCATAGCAACCGGGATAATTGCAGCCTCGGCCGCCCCGGCAATTATCACGTCGGCCGCGCCGCGCCGGATCATCTCACCGGCTTCCCCGACTGTGTTCGAACCTGTTGCGCAAGCTGTGGCCAATGCCATATTGGGTCCGCGCATGCCGAGACGAATAGCAATATTGCCGGCAGCGCTATCCGAGATCATCATGGGCACCAGAAAAGGGCTGACACGCTCCGGTCCGCGCTCACGATAGATTTCTATTTGTTCATATAATGTCTGAATGCCGCCGATGCCCGAACCGATGACTACGCCAATCCTATCGCGGTTATCCTCTGTTACTGTCAGTCCCGATTGTGCCATCGCTTCCAGAGTGGAAATCATTGCGAACTGGGCAAACCGGTCGAGCTTACGCGCTTCACGCACGCCCAACTGCCCCACTGCATCAAATCCCTTCACTTCAGCGGCAAAGCGTGTCTTCAACTTACTGGCGTCAAAATAAGTAATCGGCGCAGCGCCTGACTTGCCCGCAATCAACGCTGCCCATGTATCGGGCATGGTATTCCCGACCGGGCTGACAGCGCCGGTGCCGGTAATGACGACTCTTTTTCGCATCGGTAATTCTCCTCTCAACTCAGAGTGGATATTAACACACCCTGTAAATAGTGAAGGGCGGACAAATGCCCGCCCCGCTATGTTTTCCTTTTATAACACATTTTCCAAGAAAGCGATGCGCCTAGTTATTGAGCCATTACTTCACGGATAGTTGCCATGACCTGCTGTATATGCGAACGGTCATGACTTGCCACAAAACCAACCAATTCCAGCAGATCGGTTGGACCAAAAATGGAATGCCGCGCTGTACGCTTCCAATCCTCTGATGATAATCCAGACAGGATACCGACCAATTGCTTACGCGCCTCCGCCAGGATTCTTAACGCTTGATGCCCATCCTGCAAGTCATATTCCCGTTGTTGCACCCAGTCATCTGTCACCTGGCCAGCGATGAATGGGTTAGTCTCCTCGATCATTGTTCGCACCCTGGGAATATTGACTTCCATCTCCACATCGCGCAGGTGGCATAAAATCTCGTTCAGACTCCACTCGTCACACTCCGGACAGCGTATCCATTGTTCCTGAGGGATGTTCTCAGCCAGGTCCGCCAGGCCGGCGGGAGTTGAACGCAAGACAGCAATGATCGACCCGGGCGTGTCAAATTTTATCTGCCAATCGGTCAGGTCATTGCTCTCAAGCCAGGGACGAACATCTGAAATCCTTCCTGCACCGTCAGGAGCAGGTACGATACCTGACTCTTCTGAGGCTGTGACGTGGAACACCGGAATCCCAACCACCCTGGCGGGATTAATATCCATGTCCAAATCGTCTCCAACCATCACGACTGAATCCTCCGGCCACCCAAGGCGCGCCATGACCTCGGCATAATAAGCTGGTGATTTCGTAAAGTGCATATTCTCAAAGGAAGTCACCAGCGCAAATGGGTATTGTTCCGGTGAAAGTCCTGCCCAGCGCATGCGATGATGAATTGCTTTAATTGGGAATAATGGATTGGTTGCTATGACCACCCGGAATCCTCGGGAGAATGCCCATTCGACTAGTTCTACTGCTTCCGGGCGAGGTCGGGTGAGCTCTCCCAGAGAAGGGAAGACTTCGTCATAAAACTTATCAATCTCCGGTTGAAGGGAGTTACGGTCAATACCCAGTTTTTGAAAAAAATATCCATCAAACACTTCGCGCAGGGTCAACGTCGGGTCTTCATTGGCAAACATACGCTTCGTCCCACCCATAAGTGCTGGTAGCATAACATTGGGATCGATGTGCCCTGCCAGCGCTCCAGCCAGCGCTTGAAAATAAGCCGGGATGAACGAGTCCATATTCGTATCGAGCAGGGTGTCGTCGAGGTCAAGCAGTAAGGTAAGGGGCATATGCAATTAAGGCTTCACGTTAAAAATTGACGGCAAAGGATGACATTCCCCACATCCAATGTGCGGCTCTTTGACTGATCGTTCCGTTTTCTCACAATAGGCACTGAGCTGTACCCGTTTTTGAAACGCAGCACCGATCGGACGGCTTACCTGCGCCCGGAGTTGAAGGAATTCACAGGCATTGGCGCGTACGATACCCGGCACTGGGCAGGTCTTACAAAGATCCGCTGTCCAGGTTTGGCCGGAAGATTTAAGTAACTGGCACTCTTCCAGGTTGCGTCCACGGAAGTAATCCCCGTAAAAGTAGCGACATTCAAACCCGGCAGGCGTTTTCATACAGAAATGATAAATCCTTATTTTTATATGATTCTACCATCTAAGCAAAACCCCGAAGGTTTGTTGTCTGCTCCGGGGTTGTTTTTTCTATTCAACGAATATCTTGATTATACCCGTGTGACGTATTCACCCGTACGGGTATCGACCCGGATGGTATCACCTTCTTTGACAAAATTAGGCACCTGGATCTCAATGCCGGTTTCCACCTGGACTTTTTTAGTCACACCGGTGGCTGTATCTCCGCGTACGGCGACTTCAGCGCGTTTAACCTTGAGATCCACCGTGAGAGGTAATTCCACATCGAGTGGTTCACCGTTATAGAAGGTTAACTTGCACTCCATACCTTCTTTCAGGAAACCGGTGCTATCGCCCAGCACATCCGATTTAATGGCGGGTTGTTCGAACGTCTCGTTATCCATAAAATGGAAAAAATTGCCATCTGTATATAAGTATTGTGAATTGTGAAAGTCAAGACGTGCATCCTGCACACGGTCACCGGACTGAAAGGTCTTGTCAATATTCGATCCAGTACGCAGATTACGTGCCTTGATGCGAATGGTGGCGTTACCGCGGCCGGGCTTGTGATGGCTGTATTCCATGACTTTATAAAGGTTACCATCATATTCGAAGGTAACACCTTTGCGGAGATCGTTTACATCAATCATTTCTTTCCTCGTTCTATAAATTAGATTCAGCTTGCGTACCCAGTTGTGAATTGAGCGGGCGGATTATAGCACTGACTGTTACTTTGTGACAAGATGTCCTTGTTCAGAATCCGGAAATTCTTTCAATAATTTTATTGCGTGTTCCAGGACGGGCACCACCACTTGAAAATTCTCTGCAGCTCCTTTGGAGCTACCTGGCAGGTTTATGATCAAAGTACGCTTGCGGATGCCCGCCACCATACGGGTGAGCATGGCATGAGGGGTGATTTTGAGACTTTCTGCGCGCATAGCATCGGGGATGCCCGATGCCAGTCTTTCAATGATTGCCAGCGTCGCTTCAGGGGTGACATCCCGTGGGGCGAAGCCGGTCCCGCCCGTCGTCAAGATAACATCCACATCTCCCAAGTCTGCCCACGAAACGAGAGTATCTTTGATGACCTCCAACTCGTCGGGAATGATCGCGGTTGTGGATACAGACCAGCCGTGGCTACGAATGGCTTCTGCCAGGATTGGTCCGGAAGCATCTGCTCGCACACCTCGCGCAGACCGGTCAGAAACCGTGAGAATTCCAAATCTAATTTCCATCACAAATCCTTGCCAAAAATTAACACAGTGTCCATACGCTGCCAACCGCGCTTCTCGTAGAATCGCATTGCGGATTCGTTTTCTCTTGTGACCAGCAAATAAGTTTTAATGCAACCTTTCTCTCGCAACCGGCGCTCAACTTCATCCATAAGCAGCGACCCAATTCCATGTTCACGGTAATTGGTGTCCACAGCAAGATGATAAATCAGACCACGCCGGCCATCAAAACCACCGATCACAGTTCCGACAATGATTTCATCGGCTATAGCGAGTAAGAATAAATCCGGATCTCGTTGGAATTTCTTTATTATTTCTTCGGGAGCATCAGAACGCCGGAGCTGGATGCCCGCCCCGGCGTTTTTCCATAAAGAACAAACTGCATCGTAATCTTCTGGAAAACGAAATGTGCGAATCTCTGCCATTATTTTTGTGAATTACGGCGAATGACTGCAATCAAATCATCGGGCATGAACGGTTTGAGGAGAAAAGCATTTGCTCCAGCGTCACGGCACTCATACTCCATATTCATGCCGGATGACATGATGACGACCATATCCTTTAAATCATCATTCTTGCGGATCTCTGTTAAAACATCGACACCATTTTTACCCGCCAGGTGGATATCCATCAGCAACACATCAGGCTTCTCGGAACGAGCACCCCCGATCACATCATCTGCGATGTCCAGTGTAACGACCTCATATCCTTCGAGGGTAAGCAGGGTTTTAAGGAGATACATCATGCTTGCATCGTCTTCGACGAGCATTACCTTCGTCATTATCTGGTTTCCTTTTTTGTTTTTTTCTTTTTTCGGACAGGTCTTGCCTCCAACGCAATATTGATAACGTCATCCACGCTTTCGGCATAAATGAATTTCATGGATTTCTTAACTTCATCGGGCACATCGTCGAGATCGAGCTTATTTCTCTTTGGCAGAATCACGGTATTGAGACCAAATCGATGTGCAGCCAGTACTTTTTCTTTGATCCCCCCCACTGGCAAAACCTGTCCTCTCAGGGTGATCTCACCGGTCATTCCCACCTTGGGTTTGACCAGACGTCCGGAAAGGAGAGAAACTAACGAGGTCGCCATCGTAACACCGGCTGAGGGGCCATCCTTCGGCTGGGCACCAGCCGGGACGTGTAAATGGATGTCAGTTTTCTCAAAGAAATCAGCCGGCAGTTTTAGTTGTTCCGCGCGTGAACGGACATAAGAAAGAGCTGCCCGTGCTGATTCCTGCATCACATTGCCAATCGATCCCGTGATCTGAAATCCCTTTCCGCCCGGCATACGGGTGGACTCGATATAGAGCACGTCACCCCCATAAGGAGTCCACGCCAGCCCGACAGCCACTCCGGGTTGAGAAATGCGCACCGCCATTTCCTCCGTCCCCTGAAAAAGAGGATTTCCCAGCAGTGCTTTGACTTCTTTTAGCGTGATCGTATAAGATTTCCGCTTGCCTTCGGCGATATGCGTGCCCGCCTTTCGGCAGACTGAACCAATCTGCCGCTCCAAATTACGGACGCCTGCCTCGCGCGTATATTGATTAATGATGACCTGCAGCGCCAGGTCATTGAATTTTATTTCATTCGACCGCAATCCATTTTCGCGGATCTGCCTGGGGATCAGATAGCCTTTGGCGATGGCAATTTTCTCGCCTTCGGTGTAGCCCGACAGAGCGATCACTTCCATTCTATCCAGCAATGGACTTGGGACGGTCTCCAGGGTATTGGCGGTGGTAATGAACATCACCTGGGAAAGGTTATATGCGATCTCCAGGTAATTATCTCGAAATTCGATATTTTGTTCAGGATCGAGCACCTCCAACAATGCTGAAGCAGGATCGCCGTGGAAATCCATGGCAAGTTTATCCACCTCATCGAGCATGAAGACCGGGTTGCGCGACTCCGCCCTTCGTAACGCCTGCAGGATTCGACCGGGCATCGCGCCGATATAAGTCCGGCGATGACCGCGAATCTCAGCCTCATCACGAACACCGCCCAGCGATATCCGGATGAACTTGCGGCCCATCGCCCGGGCGATCGACTGCCCAAGGGAGGTTTTGCCTACGCCGGGCGGACCAACGAAGCACAAGATCACACCCTCACGTTCGCGTCGTATTTTATCGGTTGACGGTTCCTTCAGCTCATCACGCCGTTCCAGCCGAAGTTTCCGAATTGCCAGGAATTCCAGAACCCTGTCTTTGATATCGTCCAGCCCGTAATGATCCGCATTGAGTACCTCCCGGGCATGTGCGATGTCAAGATTATCCTCTGTTCCCTTCGACCACGGAAGTGCGGTCAGCCAATCGAGATAAGTGCGGATTACGCCATATTCCGCAGCCGCAGTCGGCAGGCGTGCCAGCCGGTCCAGCTCATGGTTGGCCTGTTTTTCAGCTTCCTCGGGCATCTTCGCTTCAGCTATCTTTTTCCGGAACTCTTCGACTTCAAGCGCCTGCTCATCCTTCTCACCAAGTTCCTTTTGGATGGCTTTCATCTGCTCCCGCAGGTAGTAATCGCGCTGTACTTTTTCAATCTCGGACCGCGCTTCATTCTGTATTTTTTGTCCCAGCTGAAGGACTTCTGTCTCACGGACGAGCAGGCCAATCATCTTCCGCAATTTCTCAGTGGTGGAGTCTATCTCTAGAAGCTGCTGGGCGTCATCCAGTTCGATCCGTTGGAAGTTGGCAATGGTATACACCGTCTGAAGCGGGTCTTCGATGGACGTGATTGATGTGACGAGCTCACGTGGAAAAGAAGGAATTAAATTGGCAATCGCCTCGAACTGGTCTCTGGCGTTCCGGGCAAGCGCCTCCGCCTCCAAGCCTGTCTCGACCTTTTCCTGAGCCCTTTCCACCCGTGCTTTTAGATATGGATCAGTCTGTGTAAACTCTCCGATACGGATCCGTTCCAACCCTTGAACCAGCAGACGGATTGTGCCATCCGGTGCGCGCAGGAGCCGCTGTACGACTGCCAGCGTCCCTACTGTGTACAAATCCCCCGGATTCGGGTTTTCGAGCTCCGAGTTTCGGGAAGCCACCACCCCGATAAGCTTATCGCCCGCCACTACATCGTCGACAAGTTTTATTGAGCGTGGTTGCCCGATCGTCAACGGGACAGCGGTTTGAGGGAATACGACCACCCCGCGCAGAGGCAGGATGGGTATAATTTCAGGATATTTGTGCATCTCGTCCAGGTTTGTTTGCTCGACCGCTTCACCTGCGTCATTTTTCTGGGTGAGGCGCGTGAAGATATTAGGTAGCAATAGGTCCATGAGTTCGGGATCCTCTTCGCCGACCCAATCAAACAATTCAACCGGATTAGAGTGCCATCGTGAAGCAGGCATATAAATTTACTTAAATATCTTTAGATTGCATTTTCGGGAGTGTCATTACTAAAAAACCATCAGTGTATTCTACAGTCGCGTTATCCGAATCCACCGAACCCGGCAGAGCCACCATGGTGCTGAACTCGCCAAAACGGATTTCCATTTGATGGTAGGCACGTCTTTCTGGGATATCAGGTCGAATTCCGGTGATCACCAGGTAATTATTCTCGATGGTGACAGAGAAATCCTGATCGCGCATTCCCGCAATCTCCACCCGGACCACGAAACTTGTTTCTGTTTCGAAGAGATCGGTGGGAGGACTCCACACATGACTATGCGCGCGGATTTGCCAGCTCATCGTCTCGACAATCATTCGCTTTCGTTCACTTAGCGAGCCGCCTTCGGGTTCCATATTGGACTTAAGAAGAATCGTTGTCATCACCGCTCCTTCAGGATTGACTTTCCCCTAAAGTCGCTCAAAGACTCATCATTACTTTAGTGCTTCTTTGGCTGCTGCCAAGACTTCTTCATAATTAGGTTCGTCACCAAGGGCTGGCATGTAAGCGGCATACCTGACCACACGCCGCCGGTCGATAACAAACACAGCTCGCCTCAAGACACGGCTTTCCTTGATGAGACAGCCGTACTTCTTGCCAAAATCAGCCTTTAATGAATCGGAATAAGTCGTTAATTGATCCACGCCCGCAGCGCCACACCAACGCTTCTGAGCATAGGGTAAATCTGCACTGACGACCAGGATGGCAATATTCTTGCTCAATTTGCTGGCTTCTTCATTGAATTTGCGTGTTTCCCTGTCGCAAACAGCAGTATCCAAAGATGGAACGGCAGCGATTATCCGGACTTTTCTTTTTGAGTCCTTGAGTCCTTTTACAACCGACCAATCCGGCTTGACCACGGTAAATTCAGGGGCTTTCTGACCCACTTTGATGTCATCACCCACAATGGTGGCTTCTTTTCCTGCAAATTTGATGAGACCAAATCGTTCAGTTGGCATAGGGAATTCCTCCTTAAATTTAACCTCTAATCAAAACGATTTCTGCCAGGTTCTCTAACCGAAACATCGCATCAGCGCCCCTGGCGGGATTCGAACCCACAACCAACAGCTTAGAAGGCTGGTGCTCTATCCATTGAGCTACAGGGGCAAAT
>JBGOXG010000235.1:0-3297 GCA_041479025.1 Anaerolineae bacterium | reverse complement strand
TGAAGTTTGACCAGTAGTCGTCGGGGAATGATGCAAAGATGTTGGTCATAGCGTGAAGTTGATTAATACCTCTGTAATCCAAAATTACCCGGGTTCTGAACCAATTAATTATACCTTAACAACGTTACCTGCTCACGCACGGTGTATGTTATTTGTTGTAATGGCATTTTGCTGTGCTATAATGGGGCAACCAGGTGAAATGATGATTTACTCAGTTGCGATCAACGCCAATAATAATGATAATCATCCGACCTTGCGGCGCCGGGACGGCAAATTTTACTTGCGTGTATAAATATCTCCACAAACTACAACCCGTCGCCCAAAGCATATGCAGCGGGCGATATTTTTTGTCTGGAGGACAGCATGTATAAAACACATTTCTGCGGCGACCTTCGTCCCTCTCTTATAGGACAGACTGTGACTCTGGCTGGCTGGGTTCACCGCCAGCGCGATCATGGTGGGGTGACATTTATCGATCTTCGCGACCGTTCAGGGATCGTGCAAATCGTAGGTAATCCCACCCTGCCAGATGCTGCGCCAATTCAGGATGCACGCCAGGAATGGGTGTTGCAGGTGACGGGAGTGGTCCGCCCTCGCCCCGCTGGAGCAGAAAACCCCAACCTTGCCACAGGTGAAGTCGAGGTGGAGGTGACCCGTTGTGTGGTACTCAACCCATCCAAGATGCTGCCATTCCTGATCAACAAAGAGGAGGAAATAAGCGAGGATGTTCGGTTGAAATACCGCTATCTCGATCTGCGCCGCGAACGGATGCAAAAAAACTTGATCTTGCGTCACAAGGTTGTTAAATTTATTCGTGATTACCTTAGCGAGCGAGATTTTGTCGAGGTCGAAACACCGATGTTATTCAAGACCACGCCGGAAGGTGCACGTGATTACCTCGTCCCCTCGCGCATTTTCCCGGGTCATTTTTATGCTTTACCCCAATCTCCTCAACAGCTCAAACAGCTCCTCATGGTGGCAGGGATTGACCGTTACTACCAGATTGCCCGTTGCCTGCGGGATGAAGACCTGCGCGGAGACCGCCAGCCTGAGTTTACCCAGCTAGACCTTGAAATGGCCTTTGTACATCGTGATGATGTTCTGGAGATCGTCGAAGGATTATTTACAGCCTTGGTATCCGAAGTCGTCCCACACAAGCGCCTGCTCGCATCACCCTGGCCGCGCATGACATTCAATGAGGCTGTTGAACGCTACGGCACAGATAAACCCGACCTGCGCTTCGGTATGGAACTCTACGATCTGAGCGATATCTTTGCTGAAAGCGATTTCCGTGTATTCCAGATGGCGTTAGCGAACAAAGGCGTCATTAAGTGCATCATCGTACCGGGATGTGCCGATTACACCCGCAAAGAGGTTGATGACCTGACAGAATTCGCAAAGGAACAGGGCGCGAAGGGACTCGCTACGCTGGCATTATCGGGCGAGCAGATCAAAGGCACTGCCCAAAAATTTATCAAGCCCGACGAAGTTGAGGCGATTAAAACCCGGACGGGGGCAAAAACAGGAGACCTTGTGCTGTTCATCGCCGATTCAAAAACCGTCACGCACAAAACGTTGGGCGCTCTGAGAATGTTGTTCAGAGACCGGTTGAACCTGGCAGACAAGGACGTGCTGGCATTTGCCTGGGTCGTGGATTTTCCCATGTTTGAGTGGAATGAAGAAGAGAAAAAATGGGATGCCGCGCACCATCCCTTTACCATGCCTAAGATGGATGATCTTCACAAGTTCGAGACCGATCCATCACAAATCCTATCCGATGCCTATGATATGGTGTTGAATGGATATGAAACAGCCTCAGGTTCAATCCGCATACATCAACGCGACATCCAGCTCAAGGTCTTCCAACTGCTTGGACTAACGGATGAAGAAATCCAGATGAAGTTTGGGCATATGTTGGAAGCCTTTGAATTCGGTGCTCCACCGCACGGGGGTATGGCACCGGGAATTGATCGACTCGTTATGATTTTTGCTGATGAACCCAACATCCGCGAGGTGATTGCGTTCCCCAAGAACCAGGCTGGTCGCGACGTGATGGCAAATGCTCCTTCACCAGCATCCGAAAAACAGCTCGAGGAATTACACCTTCGTGTGGAATTGCCAAAAGAAGAAAAGCGGTGAAGGTATGCGACAGGGATGTGGAGTGAGTGATAATAAAAGCTGCTCATCCCTGTCTAATGAATCAAAACAGGCTTGAACATCCTTTCGGATCTGTAATCGTTAATTAATATAACCCTCCCCATGCCCTTGACTTTATGGTATAAGAAAACTGACCCTGCTGTGCTCGTGATGCTGCATACCCGGTTCTGAGCCAACACCCATTAAAAGGGTCTCAATCTCTCGGTAAGAACGCGATAGGCCTGAGCCAAGGCGGGATTACCGGTTAGGGGCCCGACCTGCTTCGGCAGGTTCAGAACTTCGCTGCACACGGCATTGGCGGGGTATTTTCCTAAGGTGAGACACCTTGACGGGTGTAATACAGAGGAGTAAAATCGCGGGCTTATATAGACAAATCAATTAACAATTGAATATGGAGAATTAGCGGCTGAGCCCTTCAAAATAGGGCTACGAGGTGGAGGTTCTCCTGCGCGAGCAGGACGCTAATCTGATCTATTGAAAATCAGGTCAGAGAAAATCGAATTGATCAGCGGATGCCTCTGGAGCCCGATCACAGGTTCCTTTCTCCCTTCCAAAAAAGCGCATGGGAACGCGTTTAAAGTTCCCCGCCGAAAACCAACCGGTAACGGTCGGCACAAGGCGACGCAGTGGTCAGATTGTCTCTGTTTATCACCCATGGAAGGGCTGCCAGCCAGATAGCACGCTATATCAAAGGCACGCCCATGCGTGTCTTTTTTTGTATGTGTTCTTAATCAACAAATTTATGGAAATGAGCAAGATACGGGTCGCTTTTAACTTCATCAGGCGTAGAATGAGGATAATAAATACCCATCTTAATCTGAGGCCGTGATGAAATCAAAGACCTGGTTCGCGCTACTATCAATTTACATCATCTGGGGATCAACTTACCTGGCGATCCTGTTTGTTGTGGAAACGATCCCCCCATTCATTAGCGCCGGGATCCGTTTCTTGATCTCTGGAGCAGTCCTTCTTATTTGGAGACGACTGGCTCGAGATCCCATGCCCACCCGAATTCAATGGCGCTCCGCTGCTATCGCAGGCACACTGCTTCTGGTTGGAGGAAATGGATTACTTTCTTGGTCAGAGCAACGCATCCCTTCCGGGGTTGCAGCACTGTTGATTGGCAGTGTACCGCTCTGG
>JBGOXG010000051.1:0-13137 GCA_041479025.1 Anaerolineae bacterium | reverse complement strand
GCCTTCATCGGTTATAATTTTACAAATAGGAGATACTTGTATGCCTGAACCTGCCTCCCTCTCTTTGGAAAATCGCGTGGCTGTTGTGACCGGCGGCTCGCGTGGAATTGGGCGTGCCGTCGCCCTTGAACTTGCGCGGCGTGGCGCGGCAGTGGTCGTCAACTATAATAAATCCCCCGAAGCAGCAGAAAAGGTTGTCGAGCAGATTCAAGCGGCGGGAGGACGTGCGGCGGTGTTTCAGGCGGATGTATCCATTTTAGAAAAGGCGGCGGCACTCATCAAATTTGCCGTGGATACCTTTGGTGATCTCCAAATCCTGGTCAACAATGCCGGCATCACCAAGGATACCCTCATCATGATGATGTCCGAGGAAGACTGGGATATCGTCCTGAAGACCAACCTGAAATCAACTTTCAACTGTTCGAAAGCTGCCGTCAAACATATGATGCGCAAGCGCTACGGCCGCATCATCAGCATCGCCTCGGTTGCCGGACAAATGGGCAATGCGGGTCAGACCAATTATTCCGCCTCAAAAGCCGGCCAAATTGGTTTTACCAAAGCGCTTGCACGCGAGGTGGCGACCAGGAACATTACCGTCAATGCAATTGCTCCGGGGTTTGTGGATACAGAAATTCTCAATTCTGTTCCCCCGGAAATGCTCGAAGTTGCGCTCAAGTTTGTCCCACTTGGACGTAAAGGAAACCCGGAAGAAATCGCCTACGCGGTCGCTTTTCTCGCCTCAGACCAGGCTGCCTACATCACAGGACAGGTTCTGGGCGTAGATGGTGGTATGGCTATGATGTAATCCGATCACTGTTTTATTGAACAGTTTGTTCATCCCGGAAATGGATGGATGGTGAGACAGGAGACTAACCAATGGCCGAATATTCTTTTGGAAAAACGACTATCGCCCCTGAAGTCCTAATTACGATCGCTCGCATGTCCGCTTTAGGTGTAGAAGGGGTCAGCCGCCTCGCACCTGTCTCAGGTGGATTGAACAGCGTCTTCAAACGCGGAGCAAGTGAAGGCGTGCGTGCTGAAATCGAGGATGGATTGGCCTATCTGGACCTATACCTCATCCTTAAGCAGGCTGTCAATGTCCGAGAAGTCAGCCGCCAGGTCCAGCAAATGGTATTCCGTTCCGTTTCGGAGATGCTTGGCATCGAAGTCGGACATGTCAACATTCACATCGAGGGCATTGATTACGAAATTTAGCAAATACCCAATTCAGCGGTGGCTTAGTCCAGCCACAATTTTCTGCCATACGGTGCATCGATCATGAAATCCCGCACCAGGGCACGCAGCGTTGCCCTGCAAGTACTTTACGAAATTGACCTTACCGCACATTCTCCAGGTGTTGTCCTCCAACAGCGGCTGTCGGATGTTGAGATGTCGAACGAACTGGCAGACTTCGTCCGCCAGATAGTTTTTAGTATTCTGCCCCTGACCGAATCCCTCGATATCGCGATCGCAAAATACGCCCCAGAGTGGCCGTTCGACCAGATAGCGGCCATCGACCGGAACATACTGCGTATTGCCACCTGGGAGTTTGCAGTCAATGGAGAGACTCCTGTAAAAGTCGCAATTAACGAGGCAGTGGAATTGGCCAAACTCTACGGTTCGGACAGCGCCCCGCGGTTTGTTAATGGTGTGCTCGGCAGCCTGGCTGACCATGAAAATGAAATCCACCAAGCGCTCGTTGCAGTGTCCAGAAAGGTTTAATAGATGGAACTCCTAGGCGTTGGCCCGATGGAACTCGTTTTTATTGTGATCATTGCTCTGATCGTGCTTGGTCCCAAGGATATGGCGAAAGCCGGGCGCACGATCGGGAAATTTATGCGTGACGTCGTTAAATCGGACACTTGGAGGGCGATCAAGACCACGACTCGCGAATTGGAGCACCTACCCAACCGGATAATGCGTGAAGCGGGATTGGAAGATGATTTAAAGGATTTTAATAATCTCACTCGAACAGTGACCGTCGCAGATCTCACCAGGACTATAAAACCCCCAACGATTTCATCTGCTGAGAGCCGCCCCAAAACTGTCTCTCCTGAAGATGCCGCTTTTATCCCAGAATCACCTTCCGACCAGGCTGACTCTCCAGACCTCTTGAAACCTCTCACTCCTCCTTCAGCTTAGCATATGCGTCGAAGAATATCACGATTCTGGCACAAGCTCACCTCTCCATATCGGAAGATTGGCGCTTTCCTGAATAACGAGCCTGAAGAACGTCCTTTCACGGATGCATTGACAGATACTGTAAAGACCCCTTCAGTGCTGATCGAGCATGTTGAGGCATTCCGAAAGCACCTTCTGCGGGCTTTGGTGGTCACTGCTTTGTTGGTGGGGGTGACGCTCTATTACACAAACCAGTTAATGGCCATTCTTGCGCGACCTATCGGGGGTCTCGAAAATCTGCAGGCGATCCAGGTGACTGAAAATATTGGCGTTTTTATGCGAGTTGGTCTTTTTGGGGGTGTTGCTCTCGCAATTCCCTACATCGCCTTTGAGCTCTACCTTTTTATTGCACCGGGTCTGCCAGTTCGTGCACGTCGTTATGGACTGGTTGGTATCCCGCTGGCTGCATTGTTCTTCTTTGCTGGGATAATGTTTTCATACTTCATTATGCTGCCCACAGCCTTGCCTTTCCTGCTCGGTTTTGGCAGCATCCCGGCACACCCCACCGCGAATTCATATTATGGATTTATCACCAACCTGTTATTCTGGATTGGCGTGGCTTTTGAGTTTCCTCTGGTGATTTTTGTTCTCTCAGCCATGGGATTGGTTAAACCGCGTATGTTGCTGAACCAGTGGCGTCTGGCGATTGTAATCATCGCCATTGTTGCAGCGGTGATCACGCCCACAGTTGATCCGGTCAACATGTCCTTGGTGATGGCGCCGATGATCGTGCTGTATTTCTTCAGTATCGTCATGAGTTCCATGGCGCAGGCCGGGCGCAGTAAACCGCAAGCTGTGGAAAATATACCCGGCAATCACGAATAACCATTTGTACAATACAGACCTGAACCAGGTAAGGAGAGGGGAATGACCCATCGCCGACTCAATTGCAGAAAGGATTGCTTCATCGCTGTGAGCTTGCTCATGGCTGTTTTGTTTTCCTCTTGCAGTTTTTCCTCACAGGGATCGGTTACACCGCCTCCGCAGGGTAATATCCCTACACCGACTCCAGCTCCCATGGCGGAAACTGTATTCGAAGTTGCCCTCCCCGCTCCTATTCCGACAGGGACGACTTTATCTCTAGCAGTTCTGGATGAAGTGACGGGGCTGCCTATTAATCCTGTTTATTATCCCATGCAGCCACAGGACGCTACGCATTACTCTGTCCATGTGGCCCTCCCGTTGAATGGCGTTGTCAAATATCGCTATGTCCTACAAGGAGCATACCCCGTTCAGGAGGATACTACTTTCGATCAACCGCTGCGCTACCGCATGTATATTGTTCCCGGTCCCGGACAGGTCGCGGATGTCGTCAGCAGTTGGGCAGACCAGCCCTATTCGGGTTCAACGGGAAGAGTGCAGGGTCAGGTCGTTGATCCCAAAAGCGGTGCGCCTTTACCAGATATCCTGGTCACCGCCGGCGGTGTGCAGACACTGACCGATTCCCTCGGCAATTTCAGTCTTGAGGGACTGCCCTCGGGCATACACAACCTGGTGGCTTATGCACTCGATGGTGCATATCAACCTTTCCAGCAAGGGGCGGCGGTTGCGGCGGGGACAACCACGCCTGCTGCTGTCGTGATGCAGCCGGCAAAAATCGTCAGGCTGACTTTTGTTGTTACCGTGCCTGCCGACACGGTCGTCGGGGCTCCGCTTCGCATTGCAGGTAATCTCTCACAGCTGGGAAATACCTTTGCAGACCTGGACGGTGGTGTGAGCACCATAGCAAGCCGAATGCCGGTGATGATGGCGCTCCCCGACGGTCGTTATTCTCTGACTCTCGAATTCCCCGCGGGTACTGATTTGCGCTATAAATACACTCAGGGGGACGGCTTATGGAATGCGGAACATTCCACCGATGGCAGTTTCAGGGTTCGCCAGTTAATCGTGCCAGATACCAATTCCATTGTCCAAGATCAAGTCGAGACCTGGTTGTCTCGTTCCTCCTCTCCAATCCTTTTCCAGGTCAGTGTTCCACCGACCACACCCTCCAGCGATGTTGTGTCGATTCAATTTAATCCCTATGCATGGACTGCGCCTATCCCCATGTGGCCGATCGGAAACAACCAATGGGTCTTCAAAGTTTTCAGCCCGCTCGACATGGTTGGCACTTTCGGTTACCGATACTGCCGTAATGACCAATGTGGAAGTGCGGATGACGCTGCTACAGCCGGGCAAATGAGTCCCGGTCGTTCCATATCCACCAGCCAGACTGCCCAGGAAATTCGAGATACCATCACCAACTGGCAATGGGAGCCGATACCCTCAAGTCTTGGCGCACAACCAATCGTGAACAGCCGCCCGCAGGGATTTATCATAGGTGTGGAGTTACAACCTGCTTTCCACCCGAGCTGGTCGCCTTATTATCCGAATACCTTCCAAATTGTGCGGGGTTACCGTGCAGATTGGACTGTGCTGGACCCAACCTGGACAGTGTCTCGAAATAATCCTCTTGTTTTTGCGCTCAAGCCCGGAATGGATGCTCTTCGATCTGATATCTTAGCGCAAGTGGCTTCGGCGCGTGCATTAAACTTGAATGTGGCACTCTTCCCAAACCCTCGCTTTGAAAGCCTTTCGGATGACTGGCGTTACGTTACGCCCGGCGATTGGAATGGCTGGTTTGACCGTTATCGTGTATTCATAATTTACAATGCCGATCTTGCGGCGACATCGGGGGCACAGGCGTTGGTCCTGGGAGGCGAACGGACTCCGGCGACTCTTTTTGACGGTTCACCCGACGCTGAAACGCGTTTCCGTGCCTTGATCACCGAGATCCGCCAGCATTTTGGTGGGCAAATCTGGTGGGCACAGCCATATGCCGGTGCCATGCAGGCTTCTCCCGCTTTCCTGGATGCGGTGGATGGCATCTACCTGCTCTGGTCGGTACCCTTATCGCAAAACCCGGCAGCTTCTGTCGAGGAAATGTCGATAGAGGCGGGGCGCCGGCTCGATGCCGATATTCTTCCTTTTGCTATTTCAATCCAAAAACCAGTCATCGTGGCGCCGGTCTACCCTTCTGCTGGTGGAGCGATCACAGGATGTGTCCCCGGACCTTCAGGCGGTTGTCTCGATTGGACTGCGCTCAGCCGCTCCATGCCGGATATCCCTTCCGTTGCCTTAGATCTGACAGGACAGGCAAATGCCTATCAGGCATTATTGACAGCGGTCAATGACCGTCCGTGGTTGAGTGGATTTATCAGCCGCGGCTTCTATCCCCCTGCAGCCCTGGCCGATAAATCGGCTTCCGCGTATGGCAAACCAGTCGCGGATATTCTTACTTACTGGTTCCCGCGTATGCTGGGTATTGAAAGGTAATGGTGAATATACTTTCCTGGCTTTATAAAATGACACCTCGCGCAACGAGGTGTCATTTTATTTATGAGTAGGAGAAGGGCTATGGCTGTTGAAAAACCAGCCGGAACCCGCCTGTATATTCCTTGCCTTCCGGATCGGTGCAAACCGGGGCGGAGAGCCCACTGACATTTTCACTGCCGAGGGCAAGGCGCAGGGTATAAGTCATATCTCGCTGCATCTGAAAGTCCGCGTAACCATCGCTGATCTCCGGTTTCAACCCTGTGAAGAATCGTTCCTCACCACCGCTCCAACTGATGATCAATTCCAGGCCGGGGATCGGCTGCCGTTTCTTGTTGCGAACTTCCACCATCAGCATGCCTGGCTGAAGTCCAGGGTCACACACCTCTTCCCTGGTCAACAAGGCAAAGGGCGCACCCTGTGTCGGGGTAGCCGTCCATGTCGGTTTGAATGTCGCTGTCGGGCGGGATGTGGGGGAGGGTCCTGGGGTTGAAGTTGCTTTGGGTGTGGTGGAGGCAAGCCCAAGGGGAGTCTGTGTCGAGGTGGAATTTAATCCTTGAGCAGGCGTTTCGGTGGGTGAAGGGACGATACCCGTCGCATTGGCTGAAACCTGCGTCTCGGCTTTGAGGGCATTGACCAGCACCGCAATTTCGAAAGCCGAATCGGGGGAATTACCCTCGGCGATCATTCGTTCCGCCTGGGAGATGAGCGCCTGTTCAGCATTGGGATCACCCAATAGGGTAAGACGCGCTCGCGCCCGTTCCAGGTTGCGGGTCGCATTGAATGCCGAAGCGATTGCAGCCCGGTATTGGTCTTTGAATTCCGCACGCAACGAGGCGGGAGAGGTGTCGTTGTATTGTACCGGAGCGATCACCCAGGCGATGAGCAATCCCAACGCCAAGCCAATCGCCAATCCGCCCAAGACCTGGATGAGTACGCCACCCTTCATGGGAGGACCCCTCCGGAGGAGACTTGCCAAGTCTGCATCGCCAGAACCAGATTCTGGATCAATTGCAGATCGCCCTGATCATATCCAATCGACTGGGCGTAAGCCAGCGCCTCTGCTGAGATATCAGCGGGCGGACGGCTGCCCAGTAGCGCGAGATGGCGCGCTGCCAGTGCAGGATCTTGTTTTGACTGATAAGTTTCAGCAGCCATGAGAACATAATCGGTACGAAAATCTACTTTGAGGCTGCTGGGAGCAGTGTCCACATATTCCACCGGGTTAACCATCCAGCCATAATAAAGGCTGATAGCCAGTCCGACAATAAGCGCAATCAGGAAGGGAAGCCAGCGACGCATAAGGGTATTATAAAGTAAGAAGTCGGATGGAAGAACTCCCTAAAGGGATGAAAATATCCGGACAGGTGACCGGCGGCACCCGGAATGACCCCCTTACCGTTGCTTCCTTTCGGACCTGGCGGGGTTCAGAGGCATCCGCCGCGCCGGGCCTGCCCGGACGGGCGAAAGGATAATCCAATAAGGGATGTATGTCAATTGTTTATTATCTATTTCTTGAATAAACTGCTTCTTATTTGGCTGAGCGACTTATATATAAAACTTTACATAATGGGTTCTTTTACCTCCAAAATTCCTTAGGGTTTAAATAAAAGCTGAAGTGAACAAATCCAACTGATTAAAAACCCGCACGACCCTACCTTTAGGAATTGTTTTTATACATTCGCTAGGTGATTTAATAGCTTATACTCAACCTATGGACGAAATCCTGAAAGTTATGCCCCCCATCCTTGCCGATCCTCGGATTATTCAGCTGCGGTCTGCCATCATGGATACCGTTGCTCCGGAGCTGCAAAATGTACCAACAGTTGAACTCAACCGGCAATCTGTCCGTGAAGAATTGGATAAGGCACTCAAGAATGCTGCCACTCCAGATATGCCGACGCCCATCCGGAATGCCATTCTGGATAGTGCCTTGGCAGAACTGGTTGGGTATGGTCCCCTGGAGCTGTTGCTCGCAGACCCCGATACCAGCGATATCATGGTCAATGGTTATCAGTTGACCTTTGTGGAGCGGAACGGTGAAATCATCGAGACAGACTTAAAGTTCGATGATGATAAACACTTGATGCGAATTATTAATCGCATCCTGCACCCGCTCGGCCGTCGTGTGGATTATGACAACCCTACAGCCGATGCACGATTACCAGATGGATCGCGAGTCAATGTCATCATCCCGCCGGTTGCCATTGACGGGCCTCACCTTTCCATCCGAAAATTCATGCAAACCAAGATGTCCATGGAAGACATTATTAATCTTGGGACGCTTTCAACCTACATGGCCACATTCCTGAAAGCCTGTGTTATCTCACGGTTGAACATCATCATCACGGGAAACACCAGCTCGGGAAAAACGACCATGCTCAATCTGCTTTCGAGTTATATCCCCGAGCATGAGCGGATTGTTACCATCGAAGATGCGGTGGAACTCCAGCTTAAACAACGGCATGTCGTTCGTTTGGAAACCAAGCTGCCCAACGTGGATGGGACCGGAGCGGTCACCATCCGCGAACTTGTGCGAAATGCGCTGCGGATGCGTCCTGACCGTCTTGTAGTCGGGGAAGTGCGCGGTGGGGAATCCCTCGATATGCTGCAGGCGATGAACACCGGGCACAGCGGTTCGATCACGACTCTGCATGCCAATTCTCCACGGGATGCGATTTCCCGAATGGAAACCATGGCGCTCATGTCGGGTATTGATCTACCAGTCATAGCCATCCGCCGCCAGATCGCCTCCGCTATTAGCCTGGTCGTCCACATGTCCCGATTGCAGGATGGCACCCGTAAAACCACACAAATCACAGAGATCGTCGGCATGGAAGGAGATATCGTCACCCAGATGGATATCTTCAAGTTTAACCAGACGGGTGTCAGCCAGGATGGAAAAGTAGTCGGGGAACTCCGCCCGACCGGAATCCGACCTCAGTTTACTCCCAAACTTGAGGTGGCAGGGTTCAAGCTGGGAGGAGAAATCTTCGGTGCGGGGATATAAGTCAAAGGTAAAATAAGGTCGTGATATAATATTTTTACCCTTTTCTTTCCACCCACCGGAGGTATTATGGACATTACCACCAAGCATTTTAAACATTGCGACCTAATCAGCGTTAGGGGCCGGGTTGATAGTGCGACCGCTCCGAAACTGACCGAAGCCCTTGACACCCTCCTAAATAATGGACATTATAAATTCGTGCTGGATCTGGCCCAGGTAGATTACATGTCCAGCGCCGGTTTCCGTGCCATGCTGGCAGCCCTGAAGACCTGCAAACGTTATAACCGGGGTGATTTTTATCTTGCCAGTGTCCCGAAACAGATCCATGATGCTCTGGACTTGACCGGCATG
Source organism: Anaerolineae bacterium (assembly GCA_041479025.1). Lineage (GTDB taxonomy): Bacteria > Chloroflexota > Anaerolineae > Anaerolineales > Villigracilaceae > JBGPQJ01. Next base: position 4,286 of record JBGOXG010000051.1, on the reverse strand, counting down.
ACCGTCCTCTTCAAGATTTTCAGTGACGTCACTACGGCGGTTGGAAGTTTTTAATCCAGCTGCGCTTATCTCTATGTAATTCAACCTGAGCCGCTCCTGCCATTTTGGTGTTGGAGTGGCTCTTGCTTTGCACGTCTGGTTATTCTGATGAGCACGCAGATCTTTCCGGCAAACTTTGATCAACTCGACGCAATACGGGAATTCGTCGGGCAATTTACCCGCGCGACAGACATGGATGACCGCGAGGTATATGCCGTCCAGCTTGCAGTGGATGAGGCTTGCTCCAATATCATTGAGCATGCCTACGAGGGGGTCAGGGATGGGCGGATTGAGATCACCTGTGAATCACAGCAAGGTGACTTAAGAATATATTTGCGAGATTGGGGAAAACCATTCGACCCGTCGATTGCATCTGAACCTGATCTCTCAGTTGACTTGGGTGAGAGGCAAATTGGTGGGCTGGGCATCTTCCTGATGCACAAGATGATGGATGATGTTCGTTATCATTCTGAACCAGGCCAGGGGAACCTTTTGAAGCTGGTCAAACGGTGCGGGGGATCAAAGGTCAAACCTAAAATCAAGGGACGGAAACCAAGCTGGCGTGAATTGCTTACCCTTGGCGACCAGCTGTTGAGCACGTCATCACTTGTAGTCCAGCGCGATCATATCCTGGAGATGGCGACTGAACTCATGGATGGGGAAATCGCCCTCTGGCTGGATGAGACCCATTTCCGCCTCCCGAATTCAGCGGAAGCTCTCTTCCCGGATAAACCAGCGCTTGATACGATGTGCCGCGTGCTGGAAACCGGGCGAAAATTCTGCAAGGATCAAAATGGTCCATTGATTGCACTTCCAATCGAAAACCAGGGCAGGGTGATAGGGGTTCTGCAAGTCTGGCGCCGTGGCGGCTCTCAATTTAAGCGATTTGAGTTGGATATGCTCGATGGACTGGTAAGCCATATTGCGGTGGCGCTGGTCGCTTCTCACCGGTTGTCCGTGGAGCAATTCCGCATCGGGCAGTTGAATCTTGTCCGTAAAGTATCAGCGCAAATCGTGAATTTCACCGATCTGAATGACTTGAGCCGCCGGGTGACGCGCCTGATCCAGCAAACCTTTAACTATTATTATGTTGCCATTTTCACTCTCGAGCCGGGTCAATCCCAATTATATTTCCGCTCAAATACGGGCGAATCCACCCGCAAGAAAGGACGAAAAACCCAGCTTTTTGAGGTCGAAAAGGGGCAGGGAGTGGTCGGGATTGTCGCTGAAAGCGGGGAGGAAATTCTCAGTAATGATGTCAGCCAGGAGCCTCGTTTTCGACCTGTAGCTGGATTGCCGGAGACACAATCTGAGGTAGTGCTCCCTCTTAGAATCGAAGACCGGGTTCTGGGTGTGCTGGATATCCAATCCGACAAGCTCAATGCGTTCCATCCCAATGATATGCTTGTCCTGAGGGCGTTGGCGGACACGATTGCAGTTGCCTTCGAGGGGACACGCTTGTTCAGCGATTTGAATCGCCGGGTTGACCAGCTGCAAATAATAACGGAGGTCGGGCGGAGTATCACTTCGACTATTGATTTACGTACGATGATGACGGAGGTCGCGCGCCTGTTGCACCGCCGATTTGGCTATCCACATGTGCATCTGTTTACAGTTCACCCTAACCGCCGGCAGGTGCATTATGAGGCCGGCAGCGGTACAAAGAGTGCTGCACTGGAGGGCTACGTCCTCGATTTGGATGACCCGGAAGGATTGATTTCTTGGGTGGCGCGGACCGGTCAAATGGTGCTGGCCAACGACGTGAGCAAGGAACCACATTATCGTCCCACTCCCTTTCCGCCAGCCAACACCCGTTCTGAACTGGCTGTCCCCCTGGTTTTCGACAAGCGGGTCGTGGGTGTGCTGGACATCCAATCAGACAGGCTCAATTCCTTCAGCGATGATGACCGGGTGCTATTCGAAGCACTTGCGGATTACATCGCTGCTGCCATCCACAATGCCGACCTGTATCGGTCAGAACAATGGCGCCGCCAGGTTGCTGACAGTCTGCGGGAAGTGGCGGGATTACTCTCTGCCAATGCCAGCCTGGATCAGGTGCTGGATACTATCTTGACCGAACTGGAACGCAACCTGCCATGTGACGTCGTCTCCATCTGGCTTCTGGATGAAGAGGATATCTATTGTGCAGCGGTTCACGGGGCAAGCGCCATGGATCTTGAATCTGCCCGTATTGATTCCGAGGCAGCAGCCTGGCTGACACGCGCCCTGCTGGCCCGCACCCCGATGATCCGTAAGCCGAACGATCCGATGGGACCTGCAGCAGTGTCTTCCAAGTTTGGTCCCGACCATTCATCCATTGCCGCACCGCTGCGGATTGGTGATCAGGCAGTGGGCATTTTAACCCTGGCGCATCACACTGCAGGGCGTTACGGTCATGAAGCGCAGGCGATTGTCACCACCTTTGCGAGTTATGCGGCGGTCGCCATCGAAAACGCCCGCTTGTTTGACTCTGCCCAGGAGCAGGCTTACGCATCGGCGGCGTTGTTGCAAGTGGCGGAGGCGGTGGTCAGTCTCTCTGAACTCGACGAAATCGCTTCATCGATTGTACGCATCCTGCCCATCCTTGTCGGAGTGGAACGGGTTGCTATCTATCGATGGGAAGATGCAGCCGGACTTTTGCATCCGTTGCAGGAGTATGAACTCCCCGAAGCAGCGAAAACTACCCTGTGGCACTCCATGACGCCAGAAAACTTTCCGTTGCTGCAGGCGGTATTGGACCGCGGTGCTCCAGTCGTCAGCCCGGAGACCTACCGCGACCCGCAGGATTGGGTGAAAATCCAGCCTCCAGATGGGGAACTCATGCCACTGCTGATGCAGGCAGACGACCGTCTCTTAATGGCGTTCCCGCTGAGCATCAAGGAAGTCACCTTTGGCATTTTGTTGGCTGAAGAAGTCTCGGGCGGACGTCGCTTCCGAGCGCGCCGGTTCGAAATTTTAACCGGTGTTGCCCAGCAGGCAGCGCTTGCCATCCAGAATGACCTTTTTGAGCAGCAGATGCGCGCACGCGAGCGCCTTGAGACAGAAGTCCAACTCGCCCGCCAAATCCAGAAGACATTTATGCGGGAAACGCTGCCATCACTCCCTGCCTGGGACCTGGCATCCCGCTGGCGGACAGCCCGTCAGGTGGGGGGAGATTTCTTCGATGTTTTCGAACTCCCCGGTGATCGCCTTGGTATTTTCATTGCTGATGTCGCCGATAAGGGTATGCCCGCCGCTCTTTTCATGGTACTTATCCGGACTCTGATCCGTGCGGCGGTTGCCGAAATTGTCTCCCCCGCCGGTGCTTTACGCCGTGTTAATGAGCTGCTATATCCGGATGCCCAGCAGGGGATGTTTGTCACTGCAATCTACGGGGTGATCAATACCAAGACTGGTGAATTTACATACGCCAATGCCGGTCACAACCCGCCCATCTGGGTGCATGGTGAACAGATTGAAAGATTGACACGTACCGGCATGGCATTGGGTGTGTCTGATGAAATTGAATTAGGCCAACGAATGGTTCAAATGTCACCAGGCGACAATGTATTCTTTTATACCGACGGGGTGACTGAAGCATTTTCAGAACAGGATGAGCTGTTTGGTGAAGACCGGCTGCTGGAAATTGTAAAATCCACACATTATACTTCAACCGATTTACTTACAGCCATCGATGACGCACTCGATGAGTTTATCGGCACGACACCACCGGCTGACGATATCACCATGATTTCGGTGAAACGGATTTCCTAGTGCGGGAGTAGTAAACGAAATCCTTGACCAGTCCCCATTTCCACGCTAAAATCTTGCTGCAAATCTCAGCCGTCCTTGGAGGCCTCGAGGGCGGTTTCTTTTACCGGAAGAAGGCATCATTTGTTTGAGAATCTCACCAACCGGTTGAACCAGGTATTCGATGGTCTTCGCCGCCGCGGAAAGCTCACCGAGGCCGACGTGGATGCCGCCATGCGTGAAGTGCGCCTTGCACTGCTTGAAGCAGACGTCCACTATAGCGTTGTCAAGGATTTCGTCTCGCGGGTGCGCTCGCGTGCGGTTGGCGCGGAAGTGTCGAAGGCGCTCAACCCCGGTCAGCAGGTGATCAAAATCGTCTACGAGGAATTAATCTCCACGCTGGGTGATCCGGCTCCCCTAAATCTAACGGGTCCCAAACCACGGGTGGTGATGCTTGTCGGTCTACAGGGTTCCGGAAAAACGACCGCCGCCGGAAAACTGGCGCGCGTACTGCGTGC
>JBGOXG010000057.1:0-12103 GCA_041479025.1 Anaerolineae bacterium | reverse complement strand
GGCATGGAGTTCGACGTGATCACCGGCTCGTCCATTGGGGCGATGAACTCGGTATTTTTCGCAGAATATTTGTTGCGTAAAAAAGAACTGCCGGCGGAGGTGCGGGCGACTCCGGAGGGGACGATCCAGGCCATGGAAGGGCTGATCCGGTCCTACCATCGAGCCTGGCTGCTGATGCCAGAGAAAAAAATCATTGACGACAGCCCGAACAGCTCACTGGGCGCTTTGATCGACGACCTTGGGAAATTCAACCTGGACCTGGCAGACCTCACCCGGATCGGTTGGTGGTGGCAGGACCCCAAACGGGGCGTCATCCCCAGCCCTCAGGTTTTTTCAGCGGTGCTCCGCACCGGCAAAGAACTGATAGAGCGCCTCGGAAAACCGGGTGAGCTGCTGCGCATCCTCAAAGACCACCGCCAGGATTTCTTGCGGGAGGCGACGCGCACGTATTTGAAACGCTTCCAGCTGGAAAGATCGCTGATCCCTGCAGGGGGGGAAGGGGACCAGGTCATCGAGAATATGTTCACCCAGCCGGTCACGCCGCTCCAGAAAGGACACCTGGACGGCCCGGTGGGACAGGAAATTCAACCTTCCGGCAAAGCGGAACGCCTGATCGATCCGAAGCGGACCTTCAAGGATTTAGCGGAGCGTGAGATCACGGTGAGGCTGACCCGCGCCAACTACCGCACCGGACGGCTCGAGATTTCAGCTTACCTTTCCGATGAAGATTTCATGCGTTATATGGAGAAGCAGGCCTGGCGGCTGGAAGTGGCTGATCCGGAAAAAATGCCCCTGGGCAGCTTCCGGCTGCAACTGCCCGGCAACCCGAGCGTGATAAAGGCCGCCCTGGCTTCCGGACGGTTCCCGGGTGTGTTTGCGCCCTTCCCCTTCCCGGAAATCTATCCAAAGGAGAGCTCAGAGAATCAGCTGTTGTACAGGCTTCTGAAGGATTGGGTTGGTGATCTGGAGGTGCAGGCCGGCCTGAAACAGGCCTATCAGAATGCATGCGGCAATCATTACAAGGAAGAGGATTGGCAAACCTTACTCAGACGCTGGCAAAAATCAAAAACCATCCGTGATTTCTTCCCATATGATACCGATACTTACCTGGATGGAGGTTCCATCGACAATACACCCTCCAACAGCGCAGTAGACGCCACGCGGGAATGGATCGATGCTCAGGGCAAAGGAAAACGGGATGTCACGCTGGACCTGTACGTGATTTTCCTGGAAGCCGAACCGAAAATCAGCCGCGACAAGGCGCAAGCGCCGTTGCTGACCGAGGTGGTCAAGCGCACACTGGATGTACAGTCGGCTGCGGTCAAGACCGGCGATGCCGTGGTGGTCAAGACCATCAATAGCTTCGGTAATCACGCCGAGGCGCTGGCGCGCACACTGCTGTCGCTGCTGGAAGCATTGAAAGAAACCGAGGGCCAGCTGGATGAGGAACAGCGCAAAGCGCTGGAAGAGGCGGTGCGGAAAATCGCCAGTGAGCAGGACTTGCGGGGATACCTGGGCGAGAATAGCAAAGATATACTGATAAGGATGGAGAACTGGGCGAACGACGTGCTGCGAAAAGACCTGCCTCTCAATGTGGAGGAGATCAAAATCTACCCGGAAAGTATGCCCTTGACGACGTTGGCGTTCACCGAGCGCCTGGGATATCGCAAAGAGAACGCCATCGATATGCTGACCATGGGCTGTTACAACACGCTGTGGGCATTGCGCAACCACCTGGAAACCCAGGGTGGCAAGCGGGACAGGCAGGATGAGCAGGTGCTGCAGCTGGCGAAAAAGTGGATGGGATTCGAAACCTGGCCAGAGTTAGGAGGTAAGGATTACAGCGAACAACTCGAAACCCTGCGTCAGGAATGGCGCTGCGCGCGCAGCGAGTGCCTTTTCTATGGAACCCATTGTACGCAAAGTAAAGGAGAAAAAGTATCGTAAGAGGAATGAGCGACAGAAACTCTTGTTTATCGTTGATGGTCTGCAGGCTAATCTGGCGCCACGAGAGTCAACTCACTCAATCGGGGTGCGACACGATCTTCTACGGGGACGATGTCCGCCTCCGTTACGCTTCGGAGACCATGTCGTAAACCGCTGAGCGGCATATCCAGGAAGAAAAAGGAATCCACTAATAAATCCAATCAGAGTTTGAAGCCACTTTTGTATCCCGGAGGCCCGTATAATCAAGACATCTCATATAATTCAATGATTTTCTGAAAAACAGCCGGAACTACAATCCAGGACTGAATCATCGTTCCTTGCCCATTGGGCTAAAGGTCCTGGCAATCACAGCAGCGAAACCTTCCGCAATAGGTTTCGCTTTTTTATTTAACGCGTTCGAGGTAGCACTTCACAACGACTGTGTTCACCTGTCCCATGGCCACAGTCCCCAGCCGATTGCCCGTTACAGGTCATCTGGTCGGAGGAGGAAAGCGAATCACAACGAAGTGTTCCAGTTCAGGTGGAGGAGGCCAGGACTACCCATCAATGATGACTATGGATAGATATGAGCGGTCAGATTGAAACCGTCCACCCGGTTGTTTGTTGGGTGAACTACCATATTTCCATTCATAAACCGGTACGCATTGGAGAGGAGGTGAATAAATGACCTGACAACTGCAACCAAGCTAGCCGGTTGAGATACGCTCCCGTTATTTAACGAAAAACCAATTAATCAACTCTAAGAAAGGAGATTCCTAAAATGCCAACCCCTATCAGGCCACCCACCCCAGAAATAAACCCACAGAAGATTCATATACCCCCGATACTGCACGAAGTCTTCGGTAAAGAACCTCGGATCGTCACCAAGCCAGGAGGATCGATTGGTATCTGGCCGGTCGGTCCGGAAATTCTGCGGAACCCTGCCTTGCTGCAGAAGCTTATCAATGACAAGGAATTCAACAAGGAATTCGATATTGCGATCATCCGCAGATGATCGAAAGCCGAACAGAGGGGCAGGGATGCAGCGGTTTTACTTCCTGCCCCCTACCGTCTGAGCCGGAGTCTAAGGAAACCCCGATGGACGCCAATCCCCCCGAACTTCCCTTCCTGAGCAATATCGGGTTTATGCTGACGTACAAATGCACCATCGCCTGTCCGCATTGCGTCGTCGAAGCCGGCCCGCATCGGAAGGAGGAGATGCGTCTTGAGCATTCCCTGGCCTGGATTAAACAAGCGAGCGCGTATCGGGACGGTCACATTAAGGGTCTCGCCCTGACCGGCGGCGAGCCGTTCTACAACCTGGAAAGCCTCAGCCAGATATCGGCACACGGCAGGGCTTTGGGGTTCATCGTTTCTGTGGTCACGAACGCCTTTTGGGCGTCCACCGAAGATACGGCGCTGAATGTCTTATCCCGGCTGCCTGGGATCCAGATGATTTCCATCAGTACGGATGTTTATCACCAGAAGTCCATCCCGTTTGACTACGTCCGGAATGCCGCGCGGGCAGCCGGGAAACTCGGGCGGCTCTATAACATTGCAGTTTGCACGGAGAACGAGGAAGACCCACAGTACCTGAGGATCCTCGATGAGTTGAATGCAATCGGTGAAGCCGATCGTATCAGGCTCGCCATAACCATTCCGGTAGGCAGAGCGCAGAAGAAAGCACGTCACGATAATAACTATCGTACAGCGACCGAACCGACCGTTTCCGCATGCGAAATGGCAAGCTCGCCGGTCATTTTTCCAGATGGAAACGTCATTGCCTGTATCGGGCCTTTGCTCACCCTGCCTCCCAGGCATCCCATGTTCCTTGGCAATTTACATCATGAGACCTTGTCCGAGATCCTCGACCGCTCCGAGTTGAATCCGGTTCTGCACGCCATCAGAGTTTGGGGGCCGCATAAGCTGGTTTCCCTTCTGAGACAAAAAGGACTGGATGCGCTACTTCCGAAGAGATACATTTGCAACTGCATCTGTGATGTCTGCTACAAATTGCTGTCTGATGAAAAGATTGTTGATGCTTTAGAGAGCATTCTGCAAAACGAGCAGATCAAGCAAACTGTCGCTTATGCAAGAGTGTATTATTTGGATGAAACAACAATGGCTGAACTGTTGCATCTAAACGCTATCGAACCCAATGGTTACCCCAAGTAGAATTATTATCCCGCATATACAGCAGGGGCGAAGGCCACCCAACCAGCGGTTGCAGTTGACGGCGCTGGGTGCCCCGAATTGTTTCACTACTTGCTGTTTGTGCGCCCAGGTTGGCCGGAGTGTCTCGCCAGTGACTGCGCCGCAACTCAACTTCTTCATTAGCCCGCTGGGGCGGAGCGAGTGAGAATATAGACTGCAGAAAGGGGTTTCTACGTAACGCAGATCCTCATAGCGTGATTTTCTAATGCTGGTGTGCGTAACGGTCGGCACAGGATTTTGGCAGAGCCCTCGACGACATCATCCGCGATACCAATCTGTTCGCCGTAGATACGCTTGAGACATTGCTTGATGATAGTCTTACCTATGATATTGAGTTTCTTTTTAAAGAACAGGAAAGGCTTGTCGCGGAGTGATGAAGGCTGAGGTGAGATTGAAGGAGTTATGTGCAACGGCCGGGGAGGAGATGTTGGTGGGAAGCGGAGGCGGGGCAGCCCTTGAGAGCTGATAGATGTAGGAGCACAAAGTGTTGCCCAACAAACGATTCAAACGGACCAGCACTCCGCTATGCTTCGTCCCTAAGGGATGCTGCGTGAGGGATGATATCGCAATCCGTTATGCAGCTACCGGAACCACCAATTACGGGCGTAAGATCCTTTGTGACAACTATGAAAGGGAAAAAGGGTGATAAAGTGAGAAACATCATGGCGTTCGGGTTAGATATGGCAGGCCAACTGCTCTTCCCCTCGATGGATGAGCAGGCTTTTGCCCAAGTCTTAGTAGATGCGCTACAGCATAATGCAGGGGTGGTACAGCACTTGACCGGCATCACAACGCAGGGAGCATCTTTCAAGGGTGATATCGAGAGAGAGATTCTGGATGTAGGTGATCCACGTCTGGCGGGCTGGACCTTTCTCGTCAACGAAAAGGATTCGCAGCGCAAGGATCTGGCGCGCGTCATCAAACCCCTGGCTGAGCACCGCAAGATGGCGGACCCGCGGCAGCCATTGCTTTACCACGGAGAGCCCGCCGAGGAATGGCAAGACTGGATCGTCGAAAACTACTTGGCGCTGCAGCTCGAGGGGCATAAAGTGCCCCAGTATATTTTGATTCTTGGTGGACCGGACCAGGTGCCATTCGGCTTCCAATCGGTGCTAAATACCCTTGCTAAGGTAGGGCGCGTCTGTTTCGATCCGCCTAATGGCCTGGATGAACTGCGACAGTACGTGAACAAGGTTATACGCCTGGAGACGGCTTCGGAGCCAACGGTCACGCGAGACATCGTGATGTTCGCCCCTGACGCCGGTCCGCAAGATCCGACGTTCTACAGCCGGCAGTATATGGTGGAGCCGCTGGCCGGGCACATCCGGGATAGCCTGGGCTTTCCGGTGCATACGCTGCTGGGGTACGAGGCAACTAAGAAGAATTTAAAGAAGTCGCTGGAGGACAGCAAACCGGCGCTGGTCTATACAGCTAGCCATGGATTGGGTGCAATAAAGGAGCCGGAAAAGTTTCAAAGGGCTTACAACGGTGCCATCTGCTGTCAGCAAGCGGGCCAATTGACCATTGAAGATTTGTACTCAGCCAAAGATGTGCCTCTCGACCGGCCCTTCCTGGAGGGAGCTGTTTTCTTTCAGTTTGCTTGCTTCGGCTACGGCACGCCTGCTGAAAGCGATTATGCCCACTGGTTGAAAGGTGTGCCTGAGCGCTATACCAAGGCCGATTTCGTAGCAGCCTTGCCGAAACGATTATTGGCTCACCCGCATGGGCCGATTGGCTACATCGGCCACCTGGACACCGCCTTCCTACAGGCTTTCACCGATGCCGACGATCCAGATATTCCTGATCGTTGGCATGCCCGCATCGCGCCGTTCGTGTCGGCAGTGGACAGACTCCTGGAGGTGCAGCCATCCGGGCTCAGCCTGCATGATATGAGTGGAATCTACAGCGTGTGCAACGCCCAAATCACCAACACCTACGACAGCCAGCAGAGGGGCAAGCTTGTGTGGAACCCCAAGAAAAAGGCACGCTTCCTCGATACCTGGATCCGGCGAAACGATGCGCAGAATTACATGGTCTTTGGTGACCCCGGTGCGCGGTTGCGTATCCCGGCTGTGTAAGGTTGCCACTACCCGAAGTGTCCACCGGAGGCGCCCTGACTGTCACGCCGAGCTTTACGTGGGCACACTGTTCGGTACCTAGGAGGATATCTGATGACCGACTCTAGCTCGTCAAAAGAGCAAATCTTACTGGCGATGGTACCACTGCTGAAGGAAGCAACCCGCCTGTTGCTCGCCGCCGAGGAGCAAAAGGGTAGAGGTGACTTGCAAGCGGCAAGTGATATCTATGAGCAACTCATATCAGTCTGTCGCAAACAAATAACCCTGGCTGAGTTGAACAATAGGCTTTATCCGGAAAGCCCCTATGAGATCAAGCCTATTGTGAACCCACTGCTTGACGCGATACTGGTGCAAGCCGACCTGTTTGAACTGTTGGGTGACCGAAGGAAGGCTGAATCACAACGCGAGGAGGCGATGCGCATCTCTGAGCAGTACCTCTTGCAGACTGAGGTATCCGAGCGGCAACGCCAGCGCGCGGATAGCTTGATCGGCCAAGGGCGGTTCAACGAGGCTTTGACGACGTTGGCGGAAGGGCGTGACCTACTCCAGGTCCAGGGCAACGTAGTGGACGTGGCCAACGTGACCATCGACATCGCCGGCATATTGGAATGGTTAGGGGACTATGAACGTGCTATGAAAGAGGCCCAGGCTGTGCGTTCAAAGATCAAACCTCTCGTATCCAAGAAAGCACCTTCACTGGAGGATGCTCTCAAAGAAACAATGGCAGGCCACTTTCAGGAGGCTCAGTTGCAGATCGCACTGGTGCGAATCTCGCTGGAGCTAGAGCAGGTGGAAGCCCGCTGCAACCGCTATCTGGGGAACCTAGCCGAAGCGGAGCGCCAGTTCCTGGATATCATGCTACGGGTGCCCTCTGCGGGCCAGGTGGGCATCGAATTCCAGATCGCAGCCATCCTAGTCGCCGCTGGAAAATACAAAGAGGGACTATCCTACCTGGATCGAATAGAACCAATGTTCAAGGGGCTTGCTCGCTTTAAGTTGGGTGCGTTTTTGAGTCTCAAGTCGGAGTCATTGCTAGGCCTGGGTCAACTGCAACAGGCGCTTGACACCTTGGCAGTCGCAATCCCAGAGCAGATCCACTATCAAGACAACGATAGCTTGTGGAGGTCATACTGGCGGCAGGCGCGCGCTTTGGTTACGCTGGGCAAGCCAGCCGAAGCGCTGACGGCATATGGTCAGGCCGCTGAGACCATCAACGGCCTCCGTAAGGCGCCGCTGGGCTACCGGCTGGACAGTACTTACCTGCGCGATAAAATGCCAGTCTTCGCGGGGGCAATCAGGCTGGCGTGCGACCAGGGCGACGCGGATGCGTGTTGCCGCTTCATGGAGATGATCAAATCCCGCGGTCTCACCGCTACGCTAAGTATCCCACGCGGTGAACAACCCGCAAGGACCAGCGCGCTGGATCACCAGGTCGACGAGCTATCGCGAGAAATTGACGCGCTGGATTATAAGAAATACCAGACGGGTTCTCCTGACAATATAGGGCAGATCGAGAAGCTGCGTAACGATTTGCTGGGGCAGCGCGCCGCCGTCCTCGAACGCATCCGCATTGCCGATCCACGGTGGCGCTCGTTGTCAGAACCAGTGCCGTTTGATCTCAACCAGGTATTGCGCGTGTTAGCCGCGCGGAAGCAGGCGGCATTATCCCTCTTTTTCCAATCCGGCCAGGTAGTGGCAGTGTTGTTGATGGACGGTTGCTGCACTGCCGCGCGGATCAACCTGACGGATCAAGTTCAAACAGCGCTGACTGCATACCAGGCAAACCTGGAGAAGAAGAAACCGGAGATTGAACGGTTCGACCCGGCAACGCTGGAAATAGGGGTGGATGACCTGGTGCCAGAGCAACTGCTGCAACATGCGATAAGCGCCAAAAGTATAGTAGTAGTGCCACACGGCCTGCTGCATCTACTTCCTTGGGCAGGGCTGCGGCATAAGGGCCGCCCCCTGTTCGAGAGCTGCCCGGTGGGAATTTTACCAAATCTAAGTTGCCTTCAAAGCCTGGCTATAACCTTCTCACCCACACCGAAGGTTGCCTTATTGGGTGCGCCCGATTACAGTAGTCTACCTAATGTGGAAGAGTTGAAGTATAGCCCGGCGGAACTGGAAACCGTGGAAGATATCTACCAAACCTGCAGCGGGGTGATCGACATCCCAAGGAAAGGTGGGAAGGCAACCGAAGCGGCGTTTTGGGAGCTGGCGAAGCATGCTAATGCGGCCGGTGGGGTCTTGCATATGATCTGCCACGGAAGTTTTGAAACGGGCGAGCCGATGCACTCCAGATTGCTGCTGACTGACGGTGAGGTGGATGCGGCAGAGATCGCGCGCACACCTTTGCCGTATGACGAAGTGGTTCTCAGCGCCTGCCACACAGGATATCGACCTACCAAAGTGGGCGGGGTTCCCTTGACCGGGGACGATGTGCTGGGGCTGCCAGGGGCTTTCTTGGAAGCCGGTGTTCGTTCTGTGCTGGTAAGTATTCCTCTCGCACGTGAGGATGTGACCCTTAGATTTATGAAGCTCTACCACGAGAATCGCGCCGGAGGGCTCCTGCCGCTGGTTGCGTTGCAGGCTGCGCAAAAAGACATGCTCTCTGATTCTTTGTATGGTTCCAGCCCTCACCTGTGGGTAGGGTTTACCGTCTACGGTTGCCAATAGCATGCGGTGGTTGTGAAAGTATGACAAAATCCATTCCGGAAGGATTGGATGGAATTTCTCAGAAGAATTGAAATAAGTGATCGCTGGTATTTCGGTGGTTTTGTATTGCCGAATGATGAAGGAGGAGTAGCCATGAGAACCGACAGGATACGTTCAATGATCGCCGAGGCGATCCATCATGAAAACGAAACCGGATATGCGGCTTCGCTGATCAGACAATTTGCGGCGCGCAAAGGACAGCACATTCGCGCGGCTCAAGTGAAAGAAATCGTGAAATTCATGTGCGACTATGCTTCTTGCGTGCCCGAGATTCTAGAGAACCTGGCATCCGCCGCGGGAAAAGCGGGAATGACAGCCGAATTATCGGCACCGATTTCCGTCATAGAGGATTACTTCTTCAATCCGTACGACGTCATCCCGGACCAGATCGGCCTGGCCGGACTCATGGACGACGCCTACCTCGCCATGCAAATCATCCAGAACTTCTCCAACACATATAAGGAACAGACCGGCCGGCTCCTCCTCGAGCACGATTTTACCAATGCCAATATTCTCGTCAGAAACCTGATCGGCGAACCCTATGCTTCGCAGCTGGATTTATACATTAACGCCACGGCCTGGGCCTCAATTTACCAGCAGCTCTTCTTGCAGGGTATTCGCTGGGGCACTCTTGGACAGATCTACAATCCCGAATTGAGAGAGATCGAGGACACAGTCAACATCAAGCTCGGAGCGATGGGAGTCCTTTAAGCGGCTGGTGGTTTTTCCTGCCAAATCCCGCACTTGCCGCTTGCGCCAGCCTTTCAGCTGCTGCTTTGAGAAATAAAGGAATTCCGAAGAAATGAAAACTTACCAGAATGAACAATTCGGTTTTGAGATACACATACCAGCAACTGTGTTGAAAGTCAAAAAACATCCTTTAAATGAAAAATAAAAATACAGAATCTATCTACTTTTTGTGAAGTTCTTCTCGCGGTGATAGTGCCTTGAAAAGGCGAGCAGAGTTTTGTCTATATAACTCGTCTTGGCAGATGGCAATGTTTTGGAAAGCGCTCAGGGAAATCCTGGTTTTCCTTCTTCCTGAAACTTCGTCGAGGACGCTCCAGACTTTCATTTGCCCGCCGCTCAGGATTGTCGCTTTAGACGACCACGGACAAATCGTTTTTGATCGGGTCGTTGCAGATTGGAGGATTCTGAAATTACCGCCGTTGCCGCCTGGAGTTCATGTCGGACGGATACTCATACACACAGAAAGGAGGTACGGGCAGCTCTGCCCGTTAGTGCGTCCACTCGTTGAAACGGGTGGTCTCCGCCGCTTGTAACTAATGAGAAGCCCCGGCGGGGTTGGTGCCGTGGTAGCCATGGACGGCATCATATTTCAGATGCTGGTTGATTCGGTCGAGGAGCTCCGCTGTTTACGTGATTCTCCAACGATATGCCAGAACGGGCAGGTAATCCCTGGCGCTTTACGGGAACGTGTGCCGCCCTGGAAACGAGGTCAGATTGTCAATTCGGCGGCCTACATTCATGAGCTTGATCGGGATGGGAAATGGGCCATACCGAAGGGGGCATTGGATATATCTCGGCAGGTCCTGGCTGCTGAAGCTGTGTACTTGGACGAGCTTCAGGCTGCTTCGCTGGCCGGTGTTCCCTGGCAGGGGACGTTTGATGCCAGGTTAGAGACTTGCGTTCGCTGTGGAGAAGTTTCCTCCTGGCGTTTTGTTTTGAAACCAGCGTCGAACATGCCGGTGGAAACAAGGTGGCGCCCTGCTCGACCGGAAAATGCGGTGCCGCTCTGCCGTAGATGTGCACACGTAACAAAATTCGAGCAACGAGAGGATATCCGTTTTGACCTTGCCTGGGGGCTGTGGGCCTCCAGGTTCGAGGCTTTGCATCGTTGGTATCTGGCTGCACAGTATGATTGGCTGCCAGAAGGGTGGTCAAAAGATGAATATCCTCTTTGGCCCAAGGAGTACGGTGGCTCAAATTGGAAGGATGGCAGCGGATCTTATGTGCACTGTCTGCCGCGTCCACCTCGAGGAATAAGGCGTCTTCCGGCGCATTTTTCGGCACTGAATCGTGCCATGGGGATATCTGCGAAACGTCGCGAAAAAAACGGTCCGTATTTTTCCGCGTTACAATTGAAGCGTGTAATACCAGACCCTAATCTGGAACCAGGAGACTACTACTGTGAACGCGGTTGTATTTATCGGGGCACTGGCACTTGCAGTTATTGCTCTCGAAATCGGGACAGCCCTACAGGGTAAGCTGTACTGGCACAGTAAACTTGCCGGCGCATCTGTGGCTGGTGCAGCGACGGCGCCGCGCCGATCAACCTGGGAAGCATTGCTGATTGCCATTTTTCCCAGTCGTTTTGACCCCAATCGAGAAGCAACCAATACAAACGTCATAGATATGCTGAGACGGGCGGGGTATCCGTACAGTACGCCAGGCGAATTTTATGCTGCGGCCATCAAGTATTTCACCGTTTACTTGACGGCGGGAGCGATCGCCGCTGGCGTGGTCGCCATGCTGGGATTGGGCATTGCTGCGCCTTTCCTGGCTGGCGCTTTTATTTTTATGGGCTTGTCTCGCCCATATGCCAACCTGCGCAGCCTTGCTAAAAAGCGTGCCGAAGCCATGCGCAACAACATGCTGATTGGCCTGGCTGTGTTTGAATCGCTTTTGGCTGCCGGTCAGGGCGTGCAGGAAGCCCTGCGGGATGCCTCACGGGTGGGAGGCCCGTTCTGCAACTTGATGGGGTTGCTGGTTGCCCGCCTGGAAATCGAATCTGCTGATAAGGCGATTGCGACTACGCGTGCCCATATCCCCGACCCGGACGATGTGGATATGCAGTTGTTCCTGCGGGATGTCTCTGATTTCTTTCTCAACAGCCGTGCCATCCTGGAAAGCATTACCGCTTTGCGTACATCGGTGCACCGTAATATCCTGGAAACCACAGAAAGACGGGCGTCAGTGGTTTTACAGCGAACAAGTCTCTTTGGCATTTTTGCTGTCGTGGGTTTGATCCTGTCCATCATCCTGCCCTTTATGAACATGTAGGAGGTCAAAATGCTTAAGAAGTTTTCAGATTTGAACCAAAAGGCAAACCTGGCTGCCTGGGGCATTGTAAGCAAGGCGGAGAGAGGCCAGGCGTTGTCTGAATACGGCGTTATCATCGGCGTCGTGGTTGGCGTCATTGTGGTTGC
>JBGOXG010000111.1:0-7772 GCA_041479025.1 Anaerolineae bacterium | reverse complement strand
GCGCCCTGGCGGGGCGAAACCGACCTGGCAGTCTATTCTCGGCCTGACAATTGGCTTCGCCGGGATCGTCTTGCTGATCGGTCCAGCTGAATTCACCGGTGGGACGATTCAATTTGACCCCACGGGGATCCTCATTTGTCTGTTGGCTGCATTCATCTGGTCTTTGGGGTCTATCTACAGCCGCACAGCCGACCTTCCGAATTCAGCATTGATGATGACCGGAATGGAAATGCTGGCGGGGAGCATCGGGCTGTTTATTCTGGCTACTCTGACAGGTGAGTGGCAGAACTTCTCGATAGCTGCCATCTCACAAAAATCCCTTTATGGGTTGACTTACCTTATAATGATTGGTTCTTTGGTTGGATTTGTTTCCTATGCCTGGCTGTTGCGCAATGCACCAGTCTCGCTCGTTGCAACGTACGCGTATGTCAACCCGTTGGTAGCCATTCTGCTTGGAAGTCTGCTGGCTAACGAGTCACTTACTCCTCGGATTTTTATCGCAGCAGTTGTAATTATCGGTTCAGTCGTGTTAATCAATACATCGAAAAAAGTAAAGGTTATTCAAGAAGAAGAAACTGCTGGAGCTATCGCCGAATGAGGCAGGAAGTTTTCGGATAATCCAAATCAAATTTCGTGAAATGTCGATTCTTGCTGAATCGCTCAACAATTTTTTTTATTCAAAGGAGGAGTCATGGATCACAAGGATTTGCTTAAGCGCGTTAAGGAAGATGATGTCAAGTTTATATCCTACCAATTTACAGATGTGACGGGCACAGTGAAGAGTGTTGACGCCCCCATCAAACGATTGAAGGAAGCCCTGGAAGATGGAATCTGGTTCGACGGTTCCTCTGTAGAGGGGTTTGCCCGCATTCAAGAAAGCGATATGCGTCTGATCGTGGATCCCGACACTTACGCAGTTCTGCCATGGACGCCGCAGGAATCCCGACGCGCGCGTGTGTTTTGTGACATTTATATGCCTGACGGCGAACCATTTGCCGGAGACCCGCGCGGGGTTCTACGTCGGATGCTGGCAAAACTGGCTGAGCGCGGCTGGGTTTATAATGTTGGACCCGAACCCGAATTCTTCTTATTCAGGAAGAATGGTGCAAGTGTTCACCCCGTACCGCATGATGTCGGCGGTTATTTCGATTTTTCCGCTGACGATGAGGCGGTCCGAGTTCGAACGGCTTTGATGGATGCGCTAAACAGCATGGGGTTGGAAGTTGAAGTAGGGCACCACGAGGTGGCACTTGGCCAACACGAGATCGATTTCCGGTTTGATGATGCCCTTAAAACTGCCGATAATGTGCTTACGTTGAAATACACGGTGAAAGCGATCGCGGCGGAACAGGGATTGGTGGCCTCTTTCATGCCCAAGCCCATTTTCGGTATAAACGGATCCGGCATGCATTGTCACCAGTCATTGTTTGACGATCAAGGAAATAATCTTTTCTTCGACCCGAAGGATGAATATAACCTCTCGAAAATCGCATACAGTTTCATTGCAGGACAGCTTGCCCATGCGCGGGCTTTTTGCGCGATAACCGCCCCTACGCCCAATTCGTATAAACGCCTCGTGCCAGGATATGAAGCTCCTGTGTATATCGGTTGGGCGCAAATAAACCGCTCAGCTTTGATACGGATACCACGCTATACACCGGGAAAAGATAAAGCAGTACGGGCTGAACTACGGTGCCCGGACCCCTCCAGCAACCCGTATCTGGCATTCTCGGTCATGATCGCGGCTGCCCTGGAAGGCATTGATCAGGACCTTAATCCCCCAAAGCCGCTCAACAACGTGAATATCTACCATCTAACGGAAGAAGAACGGAAAAAGATGAAAATCGGTTCACTTCCCGGATCTCTGGCTGAAGCATTGGGGGAATTGGAAAAAGACGATGTCATCCGCAACGCCCTGGGCGAGGCTGCTTACGAAGCCTTTGTTACAGCGAAACGGGCAGAGTGGGATGATTTCCGCATGCATGTGACTGATTACGAGGTTGAGCGATATCTGGAAACAGCATAATCTGACAGCATAATCTGACAGTACAGGTTTATAAAAAACTGAAAAAAGGGAAGAGCAAACCTCGTCCCTTTTTTCAGCTAATTAGGGACTAAACGCCGAAAGGGTTGAAATTAGTCCCACGATCATAATAGTCTTCTTGTTCAACGCGTTTTAGCCAGCGGACGATGGCATAGGTTGCGGGAGTCATTAATACTTCAATGGACACTTTGAAAATATAATTTGAGACAACGAGGGTGGTGAACAAGCTCCAGGGGAAAACACTAAAAAGCGATGCAACTGTGATGAAAGCCAGTGTGTCCACAAGCTCACCAAGCAAAGTGCTCCCGATAGTTCTCGTCCACAGGTATCGGCCTTCTGTCCAGACCTTCATTTTTGCCAGTACAAATGAATTGGTGAACTCACCAGACCAGTATCCAGACAGACTGGCAAGGACAATGCCGCCAGCGCTCATCCCGCCTAAAATAGCGAAATAAGAAGCATCACCGGCATACTGCTGCCAGGTGGATTCACCAGGCATAATACTGATCAGCCAGAATACGATCGATGATAAGACCAGGGCGGCAAAGCCTGTCCAAATTACCTTACGCGAACGCCTGTAACCATAAACCTCGGTGAGAATATCGCCAAAGATGTAGCTGATTGGAAAGAGTATGGTTCCGGCATCGAATGCCAGTGGAAGCCCAAACACACTCACTCCCCAGTCCACGATTTTGGCGGAGGATGCGATATTACTGACGACCAGCACGACGCAAAAGAGTGCCATGATGGTGTCAAAGTAACGGTATTGTTTTTCTGTCCTCAATCGTCACTCCACAAATCCCGAGTAGTGTTTTGTCATTTCTCGATTGCAGTGTCGGGGACAGCCTTGACTTTCGCGACCAACCGGCAAAATGAGCAATCTTCGGGCGCAGAGGTCGGTTGGCCACACGAAGGGCAAATGTGCAGAACTGGGAGCACTTGTTCCTGAGGCGCGAACAATCCATTCTTACGGGCTTCAAGGAAATTAAGGTAGAAGATCAACTTTGCACCGGGTCTTTCACCTTCCAGTCTATTAAGTAATTGCTTGTAATAAATCGAAGTCGAACCGACCGAAAAAGGGCACTCCTCGTATATATATTCGATCCCACTCAGGAGCGCGTAGGCAGTCATCTCTTTTTCATAAAAACGACAAAGCGGTTTGACTTTTCGCGCCAGCCCATCCGATTCCTCCAGGACAGGACTCTGCCGGATTAAGAATTCCCCTGACCAATTAAGAGTATTTCCAAAAAGGGTTGCTGCTTCATCGTCGAGATTGTGTCCGGTAGCCAGTACATCGTAACCGAGGTCACGCGCTATGCGATTCATGATGTGGCGCTTGGTCATTCCACAAACCGAACAGGGACGACCTTGTCCCCGGTGGGTTAAATCCGCAAGAACCGGGATGGTATGGCCGTATTCCTTTTCCACATCGACATCATGAAGAGTGAGACCATGCTCGGCTGAAAATTTTTTGGTCAGCCGGTGGGATTCTGTAGAGTAAGCAATACCTTCGTCAATTCCCAATCCAATGTAAAGTCCATCCGCCTGATAACCAAGCCGGTTCAAAATATCCCAAAGTGAAAGCGAATCCTTGCCGCCGGAGACAGCAACCAGGATTTTCTCTGCATGGGTAAACATTCCATACTTCTTGATGAAACGATCAGTCTGTTCTGGGATCCAGTCGAGAAAATGTTGTTTACACAGAGCAAGCTTGTGCTGGCGCATGTTGACCACTGCCTTTTGACCACAAGTGCGGCACTTCATTTCAGCCTCCGGAAATTACCGATACGAGTTTGATAATATCTCCGCTCTTCAGGATCTCGTCTTCAAGGATCAGTTCATCATCGCGTGTGGCAATAACCGATTCGGGCAGGATACCAGCCTTCTCGAGCGATGAGAGCAGAGTTGTCCCAGCTTTGACTTCAAATTCCTTGTCACGAAGAATTAATTTAACAGGCATTCCATATTCTCCTTCGGGGCGTCCATTCTACCACAGGCAGAAGCCCATGCTTTAATCATAAAAACACCTTCAATAAGGAGGGAGGCTCATGGAAGAAATCGAGTTCGTCAGTAATTATAGCGACTTAAGCACAGAGCGCGGCTTCCAATTCGAGTTTACCTGCAACCGATGCGGAAATGGATACCACACACCATTCGCGACCTGGACGACAGGCGTGGCATCCGGAGCACTGGATGCCGCCAGCAGTCTGTTGGGTGGTATTTTCAACCAGGCTGCGGATATGGGCGAACGGGTCCGCTCAGCCACCTGGCAGCAAGCCCGGGATTCCGCCTTCAAAAAAGCAGTGGGAGAGGTAAAACCGCAATTTCCCCGTTGCTCACAATGGGTCTGCCGAAAAGCTTGCTGGAATAATAAACGCGGACTATGCAAAGAATGTGCACCCGATCTTGGCGTGGAAATGTCTGCCGCTCAAGCAAGCCGATCTGTGGAGGAAGTCTGGGCTCACACCGCAATGGCAGAAGAGGACAAGAAACTTGCTGAAGGAAAATGGCGTGAAACGATCGTTGCTTCCTGCCCCAAATGTGGCGCGCCATTGGCTCCCAATGCCAAATTCTGCCCGGAATGTGGTGAGAAATTAAAGGTAAAAAAGCATTGCACCGAGTGCGGCGCACCACTCGAACCTAACGCGAAATTCTGTGCTGAATGTGGCATTAAGTCCCAATAACCAGTTTTTTTCAAAAGGCGGCGCAATGCGCCGCTTTTTTATTCTTGACAATAGGCATCTTATGCCGTAGATTCTTTTATCGGAGGATGAAACCATGCGTATCGGCATGATGGTTGATCTTTACAAGCCTTACATCAGCGGGGTAACAATCTATGTCGAAATAAACCGGAGATATCTGGAGCAGATGGGACACGATGTGTTTGTTTTCACTTTTAGCGGTGACAAAGAATATGTAGATGTTGAACCGAATGTCTATCGCTCACCGGGCTTACCCATCACTGAGGGATTTGCGCTTAATTTTGCTCACAAACGCGAAGTGAAGAAAATGATACAGACGATGGACATTGTGCACGTCCATCATCCTTTTATCAGCGGCCAGCTAGCACTCCGTTACTGTAAACCTCTCAACATTCCCGTGGTATTTACCAGCCATACGCGTTACGACATTTATGTCCAGGCCTACGCGCCAACTCTGACCAAAGATATCAGCCAGACTTTCATCCAATCCTATTTGCCGCGGTTCTGTGCAAAAGTAGATATGGTCGTTTCTCCATCGGCGGGGATGGCCAAGATCCTGCGAGATTTCAAAATCGAAGCGCCCATAACGGTCATTCCGAATGGCGTTGATATCCAGAAATTTCATCAGGCAAATGGTCGCGACAAACGCTCTGAACGCGGATTCTCCCCGAATGACATTTTACTTACCTACGCGGGCAGGTTGGCAAGCGAGAAGGACCTTCCTCTTGTCATAAAATCATTTAACGCCGTTGCTCAGACTATTGGCAATGTTCAACTTCTCATTATGGGGAGCGGACCCGTCGAAAACCTGTTACGGGAAATGGCAGATCAGACTCCTTCCGCGGATCATATCCACTTTACCGGTCGCATCCCATATGATGAACTCCCCGATTACCTGACAATGTGCGATGCCTTCGTCACCGCCTCTTCCTCCGAGGTACACCCGCTTTCGGTTATTGAGGCCATGGCGTCCGGCTTACCGGTTCTAGGGATTGATTCGCCCGGTGTGAGCGACACTGTCGAAGAGGGGATCACCGGCTTCCTTTCCACCAATGACCCGATGCTTTTTACAGCCAAGATGATGAGGCTATGCCTGGATCAAGAGCTAAGGCATAAAATGAGCAATGCAGCGCGTGAGGCGTCCAATCGCTATTCCATTGAACGAACCGGAGCCATCATGCTCTCCCACTACGAGCAACTGGTCAACCAGACCGAGTTCAAACATCGCGGCCTCGGCTATAACCTTCGCAAGGCATGGGAAAGCTTCTTTGCAAAATGACAAACAAAAAACAAGCCGTCGGGGCGTGGGGTGAAGAGGCACTGCCGCCTGCCTGTCAGATCGAGGATATGAGATCCTGGAACGGAACATTCGTACTCCGTATGGAGAAATCGACTTTGTGGCTAGATTGGAGGATGTAATTATTTTCGTTGAAGTACGCACCCGGACTTCAAGCCGGTTCGCTCGTCCCGAGGAATCCATCAATCCGCGAAAACAATCCCATATGCTGGCAGCAGCCGAAGACTATACCCAACTAAATGCCGTTGACACTGGCAAATCGATGCTATCGCAGTCGAAGGCAAGCCAGGCGAACAACCCGTGATCAATCATTTCGAAAATGTTATAGGATAAGAAACAGGAGCGATCCGGTCGGGCACGCCTTACTCGATATTATCTGAGCTGAAATCCCCTATGCCCCGAATCTAAACCATGTTCGCGGGATTCTTCCGTTCCAATTCTTCTTCCAGCGCAGGTAAAACACCACCAGAAATGCCATCACCAGCAGCTTGATGTCAAAACCAAGGCTGGCATGTCGCACATAAAGTCTGTCCAACCGTAATTTCTGGCGCGGGGTGATATAGTAACTACCTACCACCTGAGCCAACCCCGATATCCCCGGCGGAACGCGGTGACGTTCTGCGTACTCGGGCATCTGACGCAGGTATTCCAGAACCAGCACCGTACGCTGGGGTCGCGGACCGACCAGGCTCATATCCCCCGAGAGGATGTTAAGAAGCTGAGGTAGTTCATCCAATGCAGTCTTGCGCAGGATATAGCCTATCCGCAACAAGCGTGTGTCGTCTTCACTGGCAAGGATGGGTCCAGTCTCTTTTTCCGCGTCGCGCACCATGCTGCGGAATTTAAACTGACGGAAATTCCTGCCGCCTTTTCCCACTGAATTTTTCACAAACAACAACGGACCGGGATCTTCAAACCAGATCAGAAATGATATTAATATCCATATCGGGCTGGAAAGAATAAGCCCGAAGATTGCAACCAGAAAATCAAAAAGTCGTTTTGCAATTGGCAGCGGTGGAACCTCGCCCAATCTGCGCTTGTGGATGGCAATGACTTCGTCCACGTCATCCCTGCCTGGAGGAAAATTGTCTTCCCACAAACCCACGCTCACGGCAGTGTAGAGAAGTCCACCAGTAAACGCGTATATCGCTGCCAGCACCACCCACCAGAGGCTCACTGTGTTTCCAGCCAGTATTCCAACCCCCCAACGGAGCAGGGATAACCCTACACCAAGAAGAAAAGCCGTTCGAAGAACCCAGGTTCGTCTCATGCCTGTCGACTGAATGAGATATGCAATGCAAAAGACGAGCAAGGTAAAAACCACCGCTTCCAATGGGACTGCCCACGGGCTTTTTGACCCCAACCCAAGCCAGGCTGGCGGTAACAGTATCAGCGTGGAAATTATGGCGAGAACGATGCGCAAACCAGCGTGACGTGCTCGAGCTGCAGAATCTGCTTCCTTATCACCTTGAACGCCGGACTTATTTTCTGATGCCATAGAATTCCAAACAATCTTGGGTATCAAACTAAACTTGTAGAAAAAATAATCTGCTAATTTATTAAACCAGACATTATATGCCAGAATAATGATGGTATTATAATCTAGCCGGTTTTGATCAATTACGTTGGAGCGCTGCATGACTAAAAATTTCCGTAATATCCTGGTCGGAATCCTCGTCATTATCGTTGCGGTTGGTGGTTTCTATGCGGTCAGGCTCGCGAGTGAATG
>JBGOXG010000093.1:0-8731 GCA_041479025.1 Anaerolineae bacterium | reverse complement strand
TGTGAAAACGATATCGATGTCTCGCCCGGGCTCGAGCCCCGACAGGCGGATCAAGTCTTCAGCCAATCCCAAAATTCGTACCTGCTGGCCCATGTTGAGTAGAAAAGCTTCGCCGCCCTGCCCCATCGCCGCAGCCTGTAAAACAAGATGCACCGCTTCAGGGATGGTCATAAAATAGCGCTCCATGTCCGGATGGGTCAAAGTTATCGGTCCACCCTGGGCAATCTGACGTTTAAATATTGGCACAACACTGCCGCGACTGCCAAGCACGTTGCCAAACCGGACCACCGAATAGGCTTTATTAGTGCGCAGGGCGGTATCCAATACGATCATCTCAGCAAGGCGTTTGGTTGCACCATAGACATTGACAGGGTGTACGGCTTTGTCGGTGGAAATCAAGACGAAGCGATCCACCCCAATTTTTACTGCTGCATCGACAAGATTGCGCGTGCCGATGATATTATTGGCAACCGCCTCCTCGACATTGATTTGCATCAGCGGGACATGTTTGTGAGCTGCCGCATGGAATATCACCTGGGGATGATATTCTGATAAAACAGATTCGATGCGCTGCGTATCGCGCACATCCGCGATGACCGGGATGAGTTCGAGGGCAGGAGTGTTTTCGCGCAGCTCCAGTAAGGCTTCAAAAATACTGTTTTCCCCATGGCCTAGCAAAATGAGTTGGGCAGGATTCCATCGGGCGATCTGACGGCATAGTTCTCGACCGATCGAACCTCCTGCCCCGGTCACCAGAACGCGTTTACCATTAAGGGCTACTCCAATCCACTCCTCATGAATACGGGCAGGCTCACGCCGTAATAAATCGGTGATGTCCACCTCGCGCAAACGGGAGACGCTTACTTTTCCGCCAATCAGTTCAAAAATTCCAGGCATGGTACGGAATGGCATACCCTTCAAACGGCAGACATCCGCCACCATACGCACCACCCGCCCCGGTGCGGAGGGGATGGCAATGATCACTTCATCCACAGTATTCTTATCAAGCACATCTGGCAGATCCGCCAATGTACCAATGACTGGGACGCCGTATATTTCATGCTTCTGCTTCGCGGAGTCGTCATCAAGAAACCCGACCGGTTCCAGGTTCGATTGACGGTTCTTTTGTAATTCCCGCACCACCAATATTCCGGCATCTCCAGCACCGATGACCAGCACCTTGCGGGCTTTTCCATCGCGAGGCTGTGGAGCGCGTGATTCCGCCCGGATTCGCAGCGCAAAACGTACGCCTCCCACAAACACCAATGAGAGTAAAAAGTCTATCCCCAGCACGGTTCGCGGCAGACCTGTGATGATGTTCAGACTGAACAGGAGGATCATGACTGCTGATACAATGACTGAAGCTACAGCCACCGTAGCAATAATGATTTTCAACTCGTTTACGCTGGCGTACACCCACAATCGCCGGTATAACCCAAAAAAATAATAGACAAACGGCTTGATCCCCAGTGCAACTAAAATCATAAGGATGATGGCAGGGTAGTACGGGTATAAGTTGTCCAATTCCAACCGCATCGCGAAACTCCCCAGCACTGATACGATGATCAGCACCAGGTCAACCAGCAATAAATAGCGGTTGCGCACATTGATATGCGGTTTACTCAGCTTCGCATCCATTCAACAGTCGCCTGCAGCCCTTCAGCCAGAGATGTTTCAGCACGAAAACCCAGTTCCTTGTAAGCCCGCACCGGGCTACCTACCGAGCGGTAAATATCACCCGGTCGCGGGTCAGCGAATACCGGTGTCGGTGCATTTGGAAACAAATCCTGCAATTCCTCCACAAGATCGAGTATGCGCGTTTCATGTCCCGTGCAAATATTGAACACCTGTCCGGGCGCAGCTGGGTGTTCAGCTGCGATTAAATTAGCCCGTACCACATCATCGATAAAAACCAGATCACGAGTCTGCCCGCCGTCGCCATTGACTGTAATTGGTTCTTCCTCCAGACAATTGTTAATAAAGATGGGGACAGCTGCCGCATATTGTGAATCGGGTCGCTGACGTGGACCAAAAACATTGAAATAACGCAGGCAAGTCACTTCAAAGTCGAATGCACGAGTATAGAGGCCTGCATAAATTTCATTAATATTTTTTGATGCCGCATATGGGGAAAGACAACGCGTGGGGAGGTCCTCACCCAAGGGGAGTGTTTCAGTATCACCATACACTGCCGCACTCGATGCAACCACCATCCGTCTTACCCCCGCTTCTCTGGCAGCCTGGAGCAGGTTCTCTGTACCTCGCACATTAACATCATAGCATTCAACCGGCTGTTCCATCGATTGGGGTACGGAAACAAAAGCTGCCTCGTGAAATATTACCTCCACCCCTCGGACAGATTCTTTCACCGCAGCAGGGTCACGGAGGTCGCTCACTCGCACCACGAGCCTGTCTCTCAAACCAGATAAATTTTCCTTCTTCCCGGTTGAAAAGTTATCGAGTACTCGCACCTGCCAGCCATTTTCCAGCAACTTGCGGACGAGATGAGAACCAATAAAACCGGCTCCTCCGGTCACCAGAGCAATAGGCATTTTTATCTCCCGCGGAATCCCATTACAGTCCCAATCGTCCGCAGGATTATGGAAATATCCGTGCCAAGACTGCGATGCTTGATGTAATAAAGATCATACTCAAGTTTGATGATTGTATCCTCAACTGTTGATACATATCCGAAGTTGATTTGCGCCCAGCCGGTAATACCCGGTTTGACCAGCAAACGCGCTCGATAAAAGGGGACCTGTTTCTGGTAATGCTCCACTAATTCAGGTCGTTCGGATCGCGGACCGACGATACTCATTTCACCTCTTAATACATTCAAGAATTGTGGGAGTTCATCGATGCGAGTCCTGCGCAGGAGGTTTCCTGCACGCGTGATTCGTGGATCATTTTTCGAGGCGGGTCGTGCCTTGCCATCACTTTCTGCATCCTTACGCATGGTGCGAAATTTGATGATCGTGTAAGGTTTGGCACCCTTCCCAAGTCTCACCTGTTTATAGAATATCGGGAAACCGCTATCGAGCATTGTGATGATGGCAATAAGTGGGAAGAACAATGCAAGGATCATTATTCCAATGAGCGCACCGGTAATATCAAGGATCCGCTTTCCGACTTCAAACAGACCATGCATACGTGTCTCATCGACAAAAGAGCGAATGATCCAATCCGATTCTAAATGCTGGATCGGTACGCGTCCCAATAGCTCTTCGTAGAGGGTTGGCATGCGGATAATTTCGATGCCCTTTTCCTGTGCGTCAAGAAGCTTTTGAAAAGTATCACCTCGAATTTCACCGTTAATCGCAACAATCAAGTCCGATATCCCTTGCTCTTCTATGATTTCAAGTAATTTTTCACTATTTGCAAGGATGGGATAGCCTTCGACGTTTGTTTCGACCTTTTCGGGATCATCATCAATCAATCCAACCAGGAAAAAAGGTGGCGGCCATAACCTGCGATACGCATTTACCAACGTCCGTCCAGCATTCCCTGCGCCAATAATTAGCACACGCCGCATGAAAGCCGGATCCGTATATAGACGGATATATAACAACCGCCAAATTAATGTAAGGGAGGCAGCCAAGGCAAGAAAAGCGCCTACACCCTGCCGAGGCAGTGATCCCTTGGGCGAAAGCAGGTAGATTACCGCATACACTACGAAACCCGCAATCGCTGCAACAGCAATACCCCTGAATGTTTCACGCCAGTTTGCTGCCCGGTGGACATCGTACAAGTCGACCAGTAAAATCAGCCAGCCAAAAGGTAGTAAGTAGAACCAGCCTGGGACGCGCTCCAGGATGAATTGCAGTGTGAATCCAAACTGAGCATCCTGATAAGACCAGTAGTAAAGCGCAACGACCATGGCAATGATAGTCACAATCACATCACCGATGAACAGGATGGCACGCTGTTCCGAAGGTCGTAGATGAATTCTGTTAGGACGGGTCGTCGACTCTGAAGCCATTAGCGCGGTTTTACTCCTGCAACAACACTCCATAAAAAACCGCCACCCCAGGAAAGATGCATGGAAGCAATGGATAGGGGTATTCCAATACTAAACGACGCCTTCTTTGTGCGCAACGCCTCCTTGAGTCCAATAACGATCAACGCAAAAGAGTATAGCAGCAATTCAAAAATGAGCAGGAGAGCGAATTGCGGTATCCAGGCAAGCAGCGAATCTATGAGCAGGGTAAGCACAAATAATGGCGGAAGAGCCTGACGCCAACGTACTGTTTTGGGATATCTTTTCAACATCCTGTACTTCCAAAATCCATAACGCCAATATTGTTTTATCAGTTCACCAATTGTTGAACGCGAAAAGTAAATTGAACGGATTTCGGGATTTAACCATATCCGTCCGCCTGTGTTTAATATCCGCACGTTGAACTCATAGTCTTCATTGGTCAATAGAGTTTCATCATACTTACCGATACGTACCCACAATTCACGGCGAAATGCGCCAAAAGGAACGGTATCAACATAAGCAGCCTTTTTCGCATGTCGATAAAGCGCGTCACCCACACCCAGAGGATGCGATGCCGCACCTGCGATGGATTCGGCAATCCATGTATCTGCTCCAGGTTTAATTTCCCATATGCCGCCCACATTATCTGCCAATCTACCTTCCAGGGCAGATACAATTCGGGCAACATAATCAGGATAAGGTTGGGAATGTGCATCGAGCCGGACAATGATCTCGCCCGTTGCATTCTCGATTGACCGATTTAATGCGGCAGGGATGATTTGCTTCTCATTGTCCACGATTCGTAATTTTTGGTCTGGATGTGCATCGCTCCATTCGGAAATAACCTTTTGAGTCCCATCCGTCGACAGGCCATCTGCAATGACCACCTCCATTTGTGAACGGGGATAAGTCTGTGCATAAATAGCATCCAATAGCAATTGGATGCGCGCCTTTTCATTGTAGCATGGGACGATAATGGAGACAGAGAGCATTACCAGACGATTTTCAGACGATTTTCCGCTCCGATTTCCTGCGTCGGTTGATGGTCGAGGCATCAGGCAACGCGAGCGGAAGGCTCACAGTAAAAGTACTCCCCTGCCCTAAAATACTTTGGGCGGTAATTGTACCACGATGCGCTTGCACGATCTCGCGGATGATCGCCAGCCCCAAACCTGCGCTGTGCCTTTCACCACCCATGCGGGAGGGATTCGCCTGGTAAAAACGGTCAAAAACATGAGGCAGAGATTCCGGCGAAATCCCAACACCAGAGTCTTTCACCTCTACACGCAATTGATCGGCGGTACAGGCTGCTGTAACTTGTATAATCCCACCTATGGGCGTAAATTTCAGGGCATTGTCCACCAGATTGGTGAATACCTGTGCCAAGCGGTCACTATCGCCATATATGGTGGGTAGATGCGCAACTGAAATATCCAATGACACATTGGCTTGTCGTGCTTGTGGCATGAATCTTTCGACGACGTGATTCAATAATAACTCTAAATCAACTGATTCGTGTTTGAGTACGAATAACCCTGCATCCATGCGCGCCAGGTCAAGCAGATCGAGCACCAAGCGATGCATCCGATCGGACTCCTCGTAGATAACCTGCGCGGCTTGTTTTTGTGCATCGGGTGAATCGGCGGTGCCGTCCAGAATCGCCTGGGCAAACCCTTGAATGACGGTGAGTGGCGTCTTGAGTTCATGCGAAACATTGGCTACAAACTGGCGTTGCGATAGCTGGCTGACTCGAACCCGGGATGACATATCATTAAACACGTGAATGAGATCCTGCACTTCGCGTGGGCCTTCTGCAGGAATGAGACCGGCCTCAGAATCAGGCATTCGTTTTGAAGCGGTTATCACACGTTGTAACGGATCGCCCACCCAGCGTGACAGCATGAAGGCCAGAAAAAGCGAAAGCAAAAAAGCCGCGGTCCCAGCACCGACCACTGGCAGGAACAGGTCATCTCGTAGAATAGTCTTTAGAGGCAAATTGGGACGGGGAACGGAAACCAATAACCAGCGCTTGTTATCCAGCTGGCGCAGAATATACAACCAGGCTCTGTTTTGGCTGTCACGAAGGACGGATGATATTCGCAGCCGAGGCAGTCGCGGCATTTGCAAAGTCCCATACTCTGCTAACCCGGAATCAGCCATCACCTGCCGCGATCCATCGAATAGCACTATTCGTGTGTCATAAGTGGTCCCAAGCTGGTCAATAAAGGGTTGGAGTGCGTCTGGTGGCAAATCTGCCCATTTATCCTGATTTTTTAGTAGCACACCTTGAACAACCAGTAATTTTTCCGCTGCCTGTCGGTAGATCATTGGATTTCGGACGATATAGATAAAGAGAACAACAGAAACCACTCCCAGCGCAACTGCAATCACGAGGGCGTAACTTAGCCAAAGGCGCGACCGAAGAGAAGCAAACAATTAGATCCCTGATTCGACTTTTCTATTGATAAGTTGGAAAGTCAGCACACCAGTTTATACCCCACGCCAGCAATGGTTTCTATCCGAACAGAACTCTCAGCCAGTTTACGCCGCAAGTGGCCGACATGCACATCCACCGTGCGGGTCTGCCCGTAATAATCGAATCCCCATGCCATTTCAAGCAACTTCTCCCGGCTGAGCACCCTTCCGCGGTTCTCTGCCAGGGTGAGCAGCAAGTCGAATTCCTGTGCACGCAAGTCAAGGGTCGTCTGTCCACATCTCGCCTCTCGACTGGCAGGGTCGATGGTTAATTCCCCTAATTGGATCGCCGTGGTCACTGGCCCTGCGGCTCGTTCGCTGCGCCGCAACAATGCCTTGACTCGCGCCAGCAACTCACGAGGGTTGAATGGTTTTGTCAGATAATCATCTGCGCCAAGTTCAAGACCAATGATTTTATCGATATCCTCATCCCGGGCTGTCAGCATGATGATCGGGATGGGATTATTTTCCCCTCGAAGTCGCCGGCAGACTTCAAAGCCATCCATTTTGGGAAGCATCACGTCGAGCACCAACAGATTGGGTCGGAGCCTGGCAACCGTCTCAAGCGCCGCTTCGCCATCCCCGGCTGATTCCACCCGAAAACCATCGCGCTCGAGATACATGCGCGAAAGCTGAATGATGGATGGTTCGTCATCAACCAACAGGATCAGCTCAGGCATATTCGCGCAGGGTTGCCACAGCCTCTATTTCGACACTGCCACCCTTTGGCAGACCGGCGACGGCCACAGTGGTCCTGGCAGGCGGGTTTTGCTTGAAATATTCAGCATAGATGGCGTTCATTTTGGCGAAATCAGCCATGTCGCGTAAAAAGACGGTCGTCTTAACCACATCCCCCAGGCTGGAACCCGCAGCTTCCAGGACATTCTTAAGGTTTGTCAGCACCTGGCGGGTTTCAGCCTCGATCCCTCCGGAGACAATTTCACCCGTTTCCGGGTTGAGTCCGATTTGACCGGCAGTATAAACCATCTGCCCGGTCTGGATGGCTACAGAGTAGGGACCAATCGCTTTTGGGGCTTTTTCGGAAGTGATCACTTTTTTCATATCCACCTCGATAATTTGAATATTCCTCTGATTGTAAGGCAAAATTTACCATAAGGGAACATATTCCGGACGATAATATTAGAGACACGGTTGCCACCGTGTCTCTATGCTGATGGGCAGAACGATCATTTATTGGTCATTAGGGATAGGAAGAGAGGTACCACTCCCATCATTAGAGCGTTGCGGTTTATTTGCCCTAATAAAAGCCCGGATCGCTTCCGCCAGGGCTTTCCCCTTACCGAGGTGTGCCTGTCGGCCCTCCTGCAACGCTGAGGCAACGTTTTTGACTGTTTGAACTGCAAGCTTGATGTCGGTCACCTTGCCAGTTCCATCGAAACCGTTATGTGCAGAGATGATGGCTCCAGCGCGTTCGTGGGCGGCCTTCACCGCTGGGATGCTGCCAGCGAAGACATCCAAAGCAGATTGAACAGCGGAAGTGTCGAGACCCTTTTCGCTTGCTTTTGCAATCAGCGATTTAGCCTTGCTGATGAATTCACCTGATTTGGCAATGAATTCACCCTGCTTGTTATACCATCCCTTGACCCGTTCAAAGGCTTTTTCAACCCGGGGGTAGGCACCTTTGCCTTTATCCGGATTCGGGTCATCGCCAAGAGGAGCGGCGATAACACTGGTAACGGGCAGTGCTGCGACCAGTATTACAATTGCCAATCCAATCAACATCAATTTCTTGAACATGGGAAACCTCCAGTTTTTTTGAACAATTTAGATTTACTTTCAATCCGAATTTTAGCGGGTACAAGTAATCGGGGTTTATTCTACGTGTAAAATTCCTGTAAAAATTGGAATTTTCAGTGCAAATCAGGTCAAAGGTCGACTGCAATGGGACTGCTTGACAATCTCATCATGTGCGATTAAAATCACGCACGCTTAACAAACGAAAGAAAATCTACCCGCCGAGATAGCTCAGTTGGTAGAGCACGCGACTGAAAATCGCGGTGTCGTCAGTTCGATTCTGACTCTCGGCACTCTCGGCTGAAAATTGGCCAGATTGCGGGCGTAGTTCAGTGGTAGAACGTCTCCTTGCCAAGGAGAAGGTCGTGGGTTCGAATCCCATCGCCCGCTCTACAATAGCCTAGATAACTGATCAGAATGCTGATTGAAGATTGTGGATTGTTATGGCAATCTCAATCAGCAAAAATTTTAGGGCGTCGTTGCCAAGTGGTAAGGCAAGGGTCTGCAAAACCCTCACTCGCG
>JBGOXG010000019.1:0-22150 GCA_041479025.1 Anaerolineae bacterium | reverse complement strand
GGACTGGATTGTATTTGCATCCTCGTCGGGTGGGACTCAGGCTGGAATGGTATTAGGAGCGAGGCTGTTTGGATATAGGGGTAATTTATTGGGGATCAGCATTGACGAGCCGCAGTCTGCTTTGCAAGCCCATTGCGCAAAACTGGCTTCGGATACTTCTGAAAAGCTTGGGGCACGGATTGATTTCACTCCGGAAGAAGTATGTGTCAATGCCGATTATTGTGCGGCAGGTTATGGGATATTAACAGATACGGAGCGGGAAGCTGTCCGTTTATTTGCGAAAACGGAAGGATTGCTGCTTGATCCCGTGTATACGGGTCGTGCTGCAGGTGGTATGATTGATTTGATCCGCAAGGGTTATTTCAAAAAAGATGACACGGTGTTGTTCTGGCATACCGGTGGTACGACAGCGCTTTTCGCCGATATTTACCAAAATAAAATCTAACAGGAGGACATCGCATGCAGGACAACTCACTTGTCGCAGTCATTTTGATTTGTGCCGGGAGCTGTCTGGCGCTCTTATTCGTGGCGGGTGGCGGATTCATGATTTTCCAGAGCCGTCGCAGCCAGAAGAAAGCGGATGCCAGCCAGGTTTGGCCAAGTACCCGTGGTACCATAGTAGAAACGAAGGCAGTCAGAGATTACCATAGCAGCCTTGATGATGATTCAGATGTGAATACATATTCTCCGCGGTTGAAATATACATACCGCGTGGGGGACATGGAATATTCTTCCGATAAAATTGCTTTCGGGTATAGCAAGAATTTCAAGTCCGAGTTGGCTGCGCTGTCATCCATTCAAAAATATCCACAGGGCGGACAGGTGACTGTCTATTACAATCCGGAGAATCCCAACGAAGCCGTATTGGAAAGGAAATCCAGTTTGTTAGGGTGGGGGATGGTGGGAGGGGTTCTCTTGATGGTCCTGGGATTATGCTCGGCATGCCCGATGATCATAGTCGGGGTGATTTTTGCGACGGGCAAATAGCAAGGTTTGATGAATAACTGACCAGGATACCCGCGCCGTTAGAAATGCGTGGGTATCTTTTGTTTTCTCAATATCTTAATAAGCGTGAAGAGCGCGATGACTATCCATGCGATATTAACCCCGACAGAGGGATACGCTCCAAAGAAGCAAGAGTTGACGATCAGCAGCAACGCACCGATGATGTTAAGAGTCTGGTAAGAGACTGAATCTCCTTCACACCGTCTGGTGGAAACAAGCGCGTAAGCCAGTAGAAGCATGGCAACACCAGTCCAACCGAGGATATTTATAAGAAGTACTGTCATGGAGTTAAGTTTCCTTTAAAAAGAAATTGCATTTCTTGTATTCATAAACCATTGATGCGTTTAAGGAAAACTATGCATCAATAATTTTTTCGTCCGTAATTCATGACCGCATTTTGATTCTGACATCCACCGCGACTGCCCCCTTATCCAGAACTCTCAGAGGGTTGATCTCACATTCGGTGATTTGTGGATGATTGAACGCCAACCAGGATAAATTAACCAGCGCATCCATAACGGCTGCCCGGTCAACAGGAGGCAGGTTGCGGTAGCCGGATAGTTTTCGTCCTGCCCACGTTCGCTGAAGAAGTTTTTCCGCTTCGTGTGGAGCGAGAGGTGCAAGCGCAAAGGCGATATCCTTCAGTCCTTCCACGTCGATTCCTCCCGAACCGAACATGATCAACGCACCGAACTGCGGATCTCGAACTACGCCAAAAATGACCTCCTGACCCGGAGGAATCTGTCGCTGAAGGGTGATACCCTTGATACGCGCGGTAGGTTGCTTCTCCCGGGCGCGTTCGAGCAGAACCCCGTAAGCCTCGTTCACTTCCAGAGGCGAGTCCAGTTCAAGCAGGACGCCGCCGACATCCGATTTGTGCAGAATATCCGGGCTGGCGATTTTAGCGACCAGCGGGAAGCCAAGCTCGCGTGAGATTTGTTCCGCTTCTTTTTGCGATCCAGCCAGTCGAACGGGAACGGTCTGGATGCCAATGGCCTCCATGAGACGGTATCCAAGATCAGGGTCGTATGCATCGCGCCGAATCAGCGACAGGATTTCTGAAATCGCCTGGTCGTTGAATTCCGGTGGGGGCGGGACGCTGATCTCGATCTCTTTGAGAAAATCCGCCCTGTCTGCCAGCCGGGCAAGGGCTGAAGCGGCACGTTCCGGAAATGGGTAGGTCGGGATGTTGTGGCGGTTGAATTGCTGGAAGGTGTTGTGGATCAATTTCGAACCCATCAGGATGGGGATGACTGGCTTCGATGTTTTTTTAATGAGAGGGATAAGTGCTTTTGCGATGTGATGTGTCGGGTAAACAGGAGAGGGGGGAATGATAACGAAAATCGCGTGGACCTGGGCCTCGTCAATCAGGAGGCTCAGGCAGGCGGCGTAGTCAGCGGGGGAGGCAGAAGCGAGCATGTCCACCGGGTTTTGGGCGCTGGCAGCGGAGGGCAAGCGATCCTGCAGGGCAGTGATGGTATCCGTGCTAAGAGAAGCAAGCATCAACCGATGGTCCGTGAGAGCGTCTGCCGCAATTACCCCTGGGCCGCCGGCGTTCGTCAGGATGGCGACACTGCGCCCAGCTGGAAGTGGGAAGCAGGCCAGTGCGCGCGCCCAATCAAAGAGTTCTTCGCACGTTGACGCACGCTGGATGCCGGCTTTTTCGAAGGAGGCGTTGACGGCGGCCTCCGTCCCCGCCAGCGCACCGGTATGCGATGCGGCTGCTTTCTGTCCACTGGCGGTACGCCCGACTTTGAGGGCGACGATCGGCATTTCAGGGGTGATGCGTCGTGCGGCTTCAAAAAAACGGATGCCATCCGGAATGGTCTCCAGGTATAAGGCGATGGACCGGGTGTGAGGGTCGTCCGCGATTGCTGGAAGAAGGTCGGTCTCGGTTAAATCCGCCTGGTTGCCCAGCGAGACCAGCCGTGAGAATCCAAATCCCTGCCGGCGGGACCAATCGATGACTGCGGCACAGAAGGCACCCGAATGGGATAGGAAAGCAATATTCCCCGATTGCGGCGGGGGCGGTGGAAGAAATGTAGTATCCAGTGGCAGGTGCGTGTCGAGCAAGCCAATGCAGTTGGGTCCGATCAACCGGATGCCATTTTGCCTGCAAATCAACAGGACTTCTTCTTCCAGGGCAGCGCCTTCTTCTCCTGTTTCTCGAAACCCACCGGATGTTAGAATGGCGGTGCGGATTCCACGCGCGCCGATATCTTTCAATGCCTGAGGAGCAGCCGGTGCGGGCACAATCACTACGGCCAGGTCTACCGGGTCGGGGACATCCAGAACAGAGTGATGTAAGGTGCGGTCAAACAGCCTTCCCCCTTGGGGGTTGACGAAATGTACTGCACCCGGGTATCCGCCCTGGACCAGGTTGCGCGCGACAGCATACCCGAGCTTTCCCGGGTCACTTGAGGCGCCGAGGATGACGATGCCCTTTGGGTTGAACAATGCTTCCAAAGAATTGCCCATATAAAAACTTCCAATGTTATTCGGGATTAATGTTCTTGGGAAGGAAAAAACACAGACCGCTAAGAAAGCGGTCTTGTTATTTCACCATCTGTCCCAATGGACAACTTCATCGAATCCCCGGCGCCCGCCTTTTTTGGGTGCAGCGCTCAGTTGTTTTGCGTCCAGCGGGTATCCGAATGATAATACAATACGTAGATGCCATCCGGCAGGAAAACCCAGAATTATCCGGGCTTTTTCCGGATCATAAATTGATGCTGGACACGAACCTACGCCCAATTCCCAGGCCGCCAGCTGCATAAAGGCTGCCGCCTGACCGGCGTCAAACATCGTCTGGAACTTCTCGGCAGGGTTGGGGGTCAGGATCGCCACTCCCAGGGCAGCACCCGCCAGATGCTCCGCCCACGTCCCACATTCTGCTAGCGATTTCAGGATAGACTTGTCACGAATCGCCACGAAATGCCATGGCTGGGTGTTCTTCGATGACTGCGATCGCCTGCCTGCGTTGAGGATCGCGCGAACGATCTGATCCGGGAGTGATTTATCTTGAAACTCTCGAATTGCGCGCTTGGTACGAATGGCTTCAGAAACGTTCATTATCGCCTCGCCTCTTGAAAAGCCCCAAATGGATATGTCGATTCTACTTCAATATCTGCGAGTATAATTCATTGTATGGATGACAAACAATCTTTTCGCCCTTATCTAATCCCTGCCATTGTGATGGCTTCCATTGGCTGGCTTGGACTCATTATCCTTTTCAATGTCACTCTTCCGACCCTCTGGCCACGCTGGTTGTTATTTACTTTGCTGATCCTTGCGCTCACCGGGGCCACGCTGCCCGTAACATGGTTCTTCAATCTGCGTTTTCCGTCCAACCCACCCGCTGAGCCGTATGTCATTGTGCGACAAGCCATCTGGGTTGGCGTATACGGGTCCACGCTGGTCTGGCTGGAAATGGGTCGCATTCTGACCTTTGGGATGGGGCTGGCGATAGGCGGGGGTGTGATTGTGATCGAATACCTGATCCGCGTTCGTGAATGGTCGCAGAAGCCGAGCTTTAAGTCCACCGATAAACCGGAGGAACCACCCGCCTCCCCAACTGGAAAAGAAAACTTCGTGGGTTAACTTCCACCCTTCCGGGTGCCGAGAAGACATATCCAACCCGCATGAGCCTTCGTAATTTACCGTCTGTCGAACAGTTGTTGAAAACATCCGCCGCCGAAAAATGGGTGGCGGATTATGGTCGTCCGCTGACTTTATCCGCCATTCGATCGGTCCTGGACGAAATCCGTGTTCAGTTCAATTCGGGAAAAATGACCGATGTCCCCCGAAAAGAAGGGATCCTGTCCCGAGTCGACTCCCAGTTACTGGCATGGACGTGTCCCACACTGCTGCCTGTCATCAACGCAACAGGGGTGATCCTGCATACGAATTTGGGGCGAGCCCCCCTCGCCGGTTCTGCAATTGCCGCAGTTGAGGCGGCTTCAGCGGGCTATTCCAACCTTGAGTTTGACCTCCCAACAGGCAAACGCGGCTCACGTCTGGTCCATGCAGAAACGATTTTGCAGCTGCTGACCAGCGCGGAAGCAGCTTTGGTGGTCAACAACAATGCTGCCGCAGTCCTGCTTGTCCTTTCAGTGCTGGCGAAAG
This sequence comes from Anaerolineae bacterium, assembly GCA_041479025.1. GTDB lineage: Bacteria > Chloroflexota > Anaerolineae > Anaerolineales > Villigracilaceae > JBGPQJ01. Next base: position 17,020 of record JBGOXG010000019.1, on the reverse strand, counting down.
GCAAACGGGTCGTCATCCCGCGCTCGCAGCTGGTTGAAATCGGCGGCGGCTTCCGCGTGCCGGATGTGATGAAGCAATCCGGGGCGAAACTGGTGGAGATCGGCACCACCAATAAGTTGCGCCTGTCTGACTTCGAGGAAGCGCTCGCCGAACCGGCGGGTCTGGTCATGAGGGCTCACCGATCGAATTTCAAGATGATCGGTTTTACCGAAGAGCCTCCCCTGAACAAGATTATTGATCTTGCGCATCAACACCAGACGCCGTTCGTGGATGATCTGGGTTCTGGCGCATTGATTGATACGGCAAAATATGGAATGGAACACGAGCCGATGGTTCAAGAATCCATTTCAGCGGGTGCGGATGTGGTATGTTTCTCCGGTGACAAATTGCTCGGAGGTCCACAGGCGGGAATCATCATTGGCAAAGCAGACTTGATCGCCAGGATCAAGAAACATCCCCTCGCGCGAGCCCTCCGCGCAGACAAGCTGTGTTTGGCTGCGTTGACAGCCACACTTCTGCTCTATCTTAAGAATGACGCGGAGAGTGAGATCCCAGTCTGGCGCATGATCGCCAGACCCCTCAAGGATGTCAAGGCAAGCGCGGAGTCCTGGCGACGGGAACTAGGAACAGGTCAAGTGATCCGGTCTGAATCTACAGTCGGCGGAGGATCGCTGCCCGGGGAGTCAATCCCCACTTATGTGCTGGCGTTTACTGTCAAATCGCCGGACCGCTTTTCAGCCCGGTTGAGGATCCAATCACCCCCGGTGATCGCCCGCACAGAAAATGACATGGTTCTGCTTGATCCAAGGACGGTGTTGATCGACCAGGAGAATGAGCTTCTTTCTATTTTAAAAACTTTGCTCTCGGAGACGAAATGAAATCAGACCTTGATGCGCTTATGCATAACAAAAATCTTGACGCGGTTATCATTGTTGGTCATGCTGAGCACAACCCGCCTATGTATTACCTGACCGGGGGCGGACACGTCAGCCATGCCACGCTGATCAAGAAGCGGGGGGAGCCGGCGGTGCTGTTCTGTAACGACATGGAGCGCGAAGAAGCTGATAAATCAGGTTTGAAAATTGTCCCGTACAGTACTTACCCGTATAAGGAATTGCTCGATAAGGCGAATAGCGATGTGGCGCTCGCGGGGGCACTGCGCTACCAGCGCATGTTCGTGGATTGTGGCTTTACCGCCGGTCGGGTGGGCATTTACGGCACCTATGATGTTTCAACTGTTATTGCCACCCTCGATCATTTGCGCCTCCTGATGCCGGAACTTGTCGTTGTCGGTGAGACCCGGGAAGACTCACTTTTTATGTACGCGATGGAAACCAAGGACGAATCTGAAGTCAACCGGATCCGCCAGGTGGGCAAAGCCACCACCGAAGTAGTGGCAATGACTGCGCAGTACCTTACCAATCGAGACGTTCGCACGGATGAAGTCCTGCTGAAGGATGACGGTTCACCTCTTACCATTGGGGACATTAAAAGCAGGATCAATTTGTGGCTTGCTGAACGCGGCGTTGAGCCTGCTGAAGGGTTTATCTTTGCCATTGGACGGGATGCCGGCGTGCCGCATTCCACCGGCAACCCGGCAGATTTGATGCGTCTTGGGCAGACCATCGTCTTTGATATTTACCCGGCCGAGCAAGGGGGTGGGTACTTCTATGATTTCACCCGCACCTGGTCGCTGGGTTACGCAACGCCGGAAATGGAAAAATTGTACAGCGAAGTCAAGTCCGTTTACCAGAAAGTTGTCGGTAATCTCGATCTAAACGCATCTTTTAAAAACTATCAACGCCTTGTTTGTGAAGAATACGAAAAGAATGGGCACAAGACTCCACTCAAGGATCCTGAAACAACTGAGGGTTACGTCCACTCCCTCGGTCATGGAGTCGGATTGAATATCCATGAAAGACCCTGGTCAGGTTTGACTTCCGGGGATGACAACCTGCTCAAACCCGGCGTGGTCATCACCATTGAGCCAGGTTTATATTATCCTGAAAAGGGCATGGGTTTCCGCATCGAAGATACCTACTGGGTGCGCCCCGACGGTAAGATCGAACTGCTGGTAGAATACCCTTATGATTTTGTGTTACCGATGAAGAAGTGGAAGAAGAATTGACCAAGTGATAACCGACCTGCCTCCCGCCCGCATCCTCGCCATTGAGACCTCCTGCGACGAGACCGCTTCTGCCGTCATCGAGAACGGACGTGCATTGCTGGCTTCAGTCGTCGCATCCCAGATGGATATCCACGCCCGGTATGGTGGTGTCTTCCCGGAGGTCGCTTCGCGCCAGCATGTATTGAGCATCATCCCCGTTGTAGAACAGACCCTCGTTCAGGCTCACCTTGCCCTGACGGATGTGGACGCTATTGCTGTCACCCAGGGACCGGGCCTGGCGGGATCGCTGGTCGTCGGACTGAATATGGCAAAGGGGCTGGCGCTTGGTGCGGGTCTTCCGCTGGTGGGGGTCAACCACCTTGAAGGACATATTTATTCAGCCTGGGTGCATGATTCCGGCGAGGAACCTCCCTCAGCGCCGCAGTTCCCCTTGTTGGCGCTGCTGGTTTCGGGCGGCCATACCGAGCTTAACTTCATGGAGGATCACCTGAGCTACAAGCGTCTCGGTGCGACACTCGATGACGCTGCCGGGGAAGCTTTTGACAAGGTCGCCAGGTTGCTCGGGTTGCCTTATCCTGGCGGACCCTCCATCCAAAACGCTGCCGAAGAAGGCAACCCGAAAGCATTTACCTTTCCACGTGCCAGGACAGACAGCGCCTGGGATTTCTCCTTCAGCGGTATCAAGACTTCAGTCATGCGGGAAGTGCGACGGATTGAAGAGAAAGGTATTCCCCTACCCGTGTCTGATCTGGCAGCCTCGTTTCAAGTAGCGGTGGTCGATGTCTTGTTTACCAAGACCCTTCAAGCGGCACGCGAATTCAAAGCAAGGGAAATACTGGTTGCCGGGGGAGTGTCTGCCAATAAAGCGTTGCGCACTGCCTTCCTTGCGCAGGATGAATTCAAGGTTCATATCCCGAAGCTGGCCCTGTGCACCGATAATGCTGCCATGATTGCAGCCGCAGGATATTTCCGCTATGCCCTCGGGCACCGCGCTGCCTTGGACATTGATGCGCTCCCGACCTGGCCTCTTTCCTGAAAATGATCAAAGCTGAAATTCTTGTCCCTCTGCTCAATGCCAATGAGCCGGAAGCGCGCCTGGTGGGTATCCATGTCAAGGATGGGCAGCCTGTCGACAAAGGTGCGCTGTTGTTTACCCTCGAAACGACCAAGGCGGCCGCCGATGTGGATTCCACCGAAAACGGTTATGTGCGGTTGATGGCTCGCGAAGGCGACATTCTATCAGTAGGGGACAGGCTTGCTCTCATCACCGAATCATTGGACGAGTCTCTCGAATCAAGCACGGTGAAACCTGGTCCAACTCCAAAGTTCGAATCGCAAATTTCAGCGTTTCGCATTACGAAACCTGCGAGAGCGCTTGCCGAGCAAATGGGATTGGATCTCTCTCTATTGCCATTGGACCAGCTGGTCACTGTAGCAGTTGTCCGCCAGATCGCAAACTCATCCACCGCGTTGATCATCCCCGACGTTCACTATAAAAGCGATCATATCCTTATTTATGGAGCTGGCGGTCATGCCAAAGCCGTGATGGAAATGGTGCAGGCCATCGGGACTTTCCAGATCGCGGGTATCCTCGATGACAAGGTTCCAGCGGGAACCCGCGTATTGGACATTCCAGTGCTGGGTCCGCGCGAGATTATCCCTCAATTGGTTGAACGGGGTCTCCATCAGGCGGCCAACGGGGTCGGCGGAATAATCGACATCAATATTCGCGTTAAACTATTCGAACTGTTGGAAAACCTGGGGTTGGTATTGCCCAGGTTGATCCATCCCCGGGCTGCGGTCGAGCCGAGTGCGTCGGTTGGAGATGGCGTGCAGGTCTTTGCGAACGCCTATGTCGGCTCAGCAGTGGTGTTGCAGCCTAAATGCATGATCAACACCAATGCGGTCGTCTCGCACGATTGTGAGATCGGGTCTTATACGCATATCGCTCCCGGGGCTTTGCTGGCCGGGCATGTCCATGTGGGGGAGCGTTCACTGATTGGGATGGGCGTCACCACCGCGATTGGAATCAAAATCGGAAATGGCGTGCGCATAGGCAACGGGGCAGTGATCTATGCCGATGTTCCGGATAGGTCCATTATCCCCGCCGGAAAAGTATGGGCGGGGAAGGATTAAGAGCGCAGGAAGTCTGAAAAAATCAAGAGAGTGTTCTTTTTGAAGAACACTCTCTTTTTATAGAATTCATATGTCGGAATCGCAGATAAGTCGTTATTGCGGAATCAGTATCAGGAACGACCCTTATTCGAAGCTGTTCAGGTAATCCAGCAAAAGCCGAACACCGAATCCCGTCGCGCCCTTGGGACAATACGGCATGTCTTTTTCCGTGTCCGCCACGCCGGCAATGTCGATATGTGCCCAGGGGACATCATCGGAGACGAATTGCTTTAGGAAGATCCCACCGATGACGGGATGGGCTTTTCTCGCACCAGAGTTCTTCATGTCGCTGTCATCGCCTTTGATGAGCTCAAAATATTCATCATCAAGTGGCAGCCGCCAAAGGCGTTCAAAGGAGCGCTCACCGGATGCCGCCAGGGCTTCTGCCAGCGATTCGTTATTGGCCATGAAACCTGCCCGGACTGATCCAAGTGCGACCACGACCCCACTGGTCAGAGTTGCCAGATCCACCATGGCACGCGGCTCAAAATTCTTCTGAGCAAAAGACAGCGCATCGCACAGTACCAGCCGCCCTTCGGCATCTGCCGAGATGATTTCAATCGTTTTACCATTCAACGTCTTTACGATGTCATTTGGTCGGTATGATCCTCCGGAAATCATGTTTTCGGCAGCGGCGACAACCCCGACCAGGGGAGTTTTCAATCCGAGCCGTGCGGCGGCGACCAATGTCGCAATCACGGTCATCCCGCCTGATTTGTCATATTTCATCCCAACCATGCCTTCGCCGGTCTTGATACTGTAACCACCGGTGTCAAAAGTAATCGCCTTGCCTACCAACGCGACCGGTTTTTCTTTAGACTTCCCTGCATATTCCAACACGATCAGGCGTGATGGAGTTGCCGAGCCTTTTCCAACGGCCACGATGGCACCCGCTCCCATCTCGGAGAGTTGCTTATCGTCGAAAACCAGACAGCGCAATCCAACTTCAGCCGCCAGCTTCTGAACACGCTCGGCAAGTGTGACCGGATTGATGACATTCGGAGGTTCATGCGCCCATTCGCGTGAAAGATTCACAGCTTCAGCAGTGACTGCCGCTCGTTCCACGACGGGTTCCAGCACACCCGCATCCTGGTCCTTGCTTACCAGCAGGTTCACCACGGACGCAGTTTCATCATTACCTGATTTATAGCGTCCGAAAGTAAACGCACCAAGCAGGAGCCCTTCCACTAATGCTGCAGTGCCTGAATTGAGGGGTAGTTTGCTTTCTGTCAGGGAAGCAAGGTCAATGCCTGCTTCGCTGACTGCGTTTTTCGCAACCCATTTGGCAATCGCACCGCCAGCGCGCCTGGCCATTTCAAGATCGACCTTTTCCAACTTGCCCAGTGAGACAATAGCTGTCTTGTCTGCCGGGTTCAATCGGATTTCCCCGGCTTCTTTTCCCGCGGAATCATAGGTCACTTTTTCCGGGGCGGCAGCAAATCTGAATACCAACCCCCCTTTCCATTCAGACGATTTTATAAGATTGACAGATAGGTTTCCAGGCATGATATTCTCCTCAGCAATTCTTATATCAAGTTTTTGGCATCAAAACACTCGTGTATTTCCTAAAAAATATACGGGATGAATAATTTAACTCGTTTCTTGTACTCTGCGAATTCGGGGTAGCGGCTTAGCGATTTTTCCTTTCGTTTGATATTGGGACCCCAGATCAAAACCAAGTAAAGTGCGATCACCGCGAAGGGGATCCAGTTCACTGCCAGCAGGGCATAAGATCCATAAATCAGGAATTCACCGAAGTAATTTATATTTCGAGAATATGCCATCAATCCATCGGTGATCAATTTACCCGGGTTGTACTTGAGCTCGATATACTTCTGCATATCTGACGTGTAATGGAGGAATACCCCAAAAATGTAGATGACCAGCGCCAGCGCGAGATACCATGGCGCGACCTTTATCCCTCGCGATGTGATCAGCCACGGGGTGATCCAGTAAAGGGACAGACCAGCCCAAATATATAATCCATTCCACAAGCTGCATTTTTGTTCCCATTGTTTATCGGGAAAAATACGGCTTTTCATTACCCACATCAACCCATATAAACCGTGCATGGCAAGGTAGACCCAGGCAGTGGCATTGCCCCACTGGTGATAGATTGCCATCATGGTCAATATGAAAATAAAAGTTACTCCTTTATGACTGTCGATGAAAAACTTTTGCTTCATGGGCTGCTCCTGACTGAAATCCAAGTTGGCAATTCCGGTGGGATCGATAATACTTTAAAAATAGTGACTATCTTATGACGAAATGATGTGAGTACGGATCATCAGTGTACCTTATGAGGCGATGTGTTTCGATCACAAAGCTGGAAGAATTCATTAGCATCTTTTGCCCTGGCTATCAAATTGGGAAGCTGTTGCTCAGTAACCTGTTTCGCACCACAGCCCGAACAGGTAATATAAGAATCAATCATTTCCTCGTCGGTAAGTGCATCAACCAGAGCTTTTGCAACTAGCTTTTTCTTGTATTGACGCTCCCTGAGTTCTTGTGCCAATTCGTGCTTGAGCATTATTTCACGTCCTCTTGTTTAGCCTTCTCGCGTATCAGGACTTCCAGCATAGCCGTTTGGCTAATGCTGTACTTCTCGGCCAGCTTCGCCAGCAACTGCTTGGCTTGTTCGGATAGGGTGTAACTCGTTCGTTTTTTCAAACTGCCTATAGTAGCGCATATTCGTAGTACAGCCAACCCCTCTTTTGGCTAAAGCTTGCGAGAAACCCGCCTATCCAGCTTGACTAAAGCCCGGAGGCTTGCGGCGGGTACCGCTCCGGTCACTACTGGGTCAAAGAATTTTATATATTGTCGAATGACCTCCGGGAGATTGAACCAGAATATCGATGTAGAACGGATCGCCAAATGCAATTCCATCGGGACCGTAGGCTTGCCATGTGCTTCGATAAATTCTATTTTCGGGTGGGGCAATGAAGATGATTCGTAGTTCTGCCTGTGTACCGGGGCGTGCCGGGTAGAGGGCAAGTTCCACGGGGGCACCAAGTTGATCACCGCTTGCCAGTCGCAACCTGTAGCGAGAATCCCAGCTGCAGGTCCCGTTGTTTTCTACTCGCCAGATTTTTTCAATTTTTTCGCCTGATCTGACTACGGTTCCATCAGGGATTGTGATGTCTTCGATGAACCGCAAACTATTGGAGCATGTGGTCAAGTCGCCGGAAAACCCGGGGAGGATGGGAGGAGAGGGCGTATCGCCAATGGCGGTCGGCTGTGGGGGCGGCGTGTAAACAGCTGCGCCAACTGTCGCGGCAGCAGTACCGCTGACCGGCGGGACAAAGGGAGAATCCGTCTTCTGCGGAGTGCAGGCATTAACCCAAAGAACCAGTGCGAGAATAGTGACTGCTAAGGAAATCATTCTCACGCTGGCTCTCCTTTTGGGAAATGACTGAAATATTGTTATAGACTGAGAAGATTATTCTTCATCGCCACCGCTATCGTCTTCGGTGGAGCCGCCAATTGGCAGGACGAGTTCGCCGCCGAGTGCCTTCTGGCGGATAACCGTCTCGATCTCATTGGACACATCCGGGTTCTGACGCAGGAACTCCTTGGAGTTTTCGCGTCCCTGACCCAGGCGCAGGTCACCATAGGAGAAGAAGGCACCCCGTTTCTGGATGATCTCAAGCTGGGTGGCAAGGTCTAGAATGTCACCGGCTTTGGAGATGCCTTCGTTGTACATGATGTCAAATTCTGCGGTTCGGAAAGGCGGGGCAACCTTATTTTTCACGACACGGACCCGCGTGCGATTACCGATAATTTCCGCGCCTAGTTTGATCGCCTGGATACGACGCACATCCAACCTGATTGATGCATAGAATTTCAATGCCTGACCACCGGTTGTAGTCTCCGGATTACCAAACATCACGCCGATCTTCAGGCGCAACTGGTTGGTGAAGACCACCGAGGTTTTTGTCTGGTTGATGGCGCCGGACAGCTTTCGCAACGCCTGGGACATGAGTCTCGCCTGGACACCCATCGTCGCATCGCCCATATCGCCTTCCAGTTCGGAACGCGGGACAAGTGCGGCGACTGAGTCGATGACGACGATATCCACCGCTCCAGAACGGACGAGGGTTTCGGTGATTTCAAGTGCCTGCTCCCCGGTATCAGGTTGGGAGACCAGCAGGTTGTCAATGTCCACACCGGTACGGGCAGCGTAAACCGGGTCGAGCGCGTGTTCCATGTCAATATACGCCGCTGTCCCGCCCATCTTCTGGGTCTCGGCTACGATATGCTGGCAGATGGTCGTCTTGCCGGAGGACTCAGGGCCATATATCTCAGTGATTCGACCGCGCGGAATACCGCCAACACCCAGAGCGATGTCCAACGACAAAGAACCAGTCGGGATGGCCTCGATCTTCATGCTGTGGGCTTCTCCCAGTCTCATGATGGATCCATCGCCATAGCGTTTTATAATATCTCCGAGAGCCTTATCAAGTACGGCGCGTTTTGCGTCGTCCATCAGAGGTTGGGAAGGAATGGGTTCATGGGGTGAGGATTTGCGTGCCATATTTTCTTCTCCATAATTTTGTTTAAAGGTAACTATTTGTCTAAAGCGAGTTCAGTATAGCACAGATGTTCAGTAAGTCAAGGGGTGGGGGTTAAAGAGTCCAAACCTGGAATTGGCGGTGGATCATCAAAGAATCCCTTGAAGCCTTTGAATTTGAAGTAGGTCACCTGTCCGGGAGCGATAACTACTTCATGATCAAAGAGTGAACCGAGGTAGGGGACCAGCACCCGGTACCGGCCGGCAGGCAGGTCGCTCAGGACAAGGTTTTCCCCGTAATAGTCATCCGGTTGGACAGCTTCTTTCCCGTAAGTATACACGGACCAACTCTGGTTGTTATCCATCGATTGCACGAAAACCTTTTGACCGTCATGCAGTGCACCATATGTTGTAAGGACACTTCCAACCAGCACGCCCCAACCTTGCGGTGGCACCAGCCATAATTCCGGGTTCCGGGTGGCAAAATAGCTGTCGATATCTATGCGGACTTCAAAATGCAGGTGGGGACCGGTCGTAAATCCGGTATCTCCGACCAACCCGATTTGTTGTCCAGTGTCCACCCACTGGCCTTCGGTAACTTCAATTTCACTGAGATGTGCATAGACGGTAAGAAGCGCTTTTCCCTTATACCCAAAATCATGTCGGATAACGACTGCTTGTCCGTAAGGATCCTTCGTATTGGATTTACGTTGGCTGTAGAGGCCGTATCCAGCCCAAACGACAGTGCCAGGCGCAGCTGCAAGCACCGGCGTACCATAATCGGCAGGAATGTCGATGCCTGTGTGGACAATGTCTGTATCCTGGAACAATCCTCCATAGCGGTAATCCGGGAGAATAAAATCGATATGGTTGGCTGCGATGGGACGTACGAAGAAAAAATGGTCAGTCGGGGATACCGCCCATGGAACCGGGTAGAGGGGCGGACGCCATGCGGATACCGGCTCCCCATTTGATTGGGGTAAAACGAATTGCAGTGTTGACTCCGGGGTAACAGCCAGACTAGGAGTCGAATTAGGAGTAGGACAGTTGTTCTCCGGGCAGAGCGGGATGGAAGTCAGCAGAGGAGTCAGGTCTGGCTCGGGAGTGAAGGAATCTTGAGTGATGGGTGAACTCGCAACTGGCAGGGTTTGATTCACCTGTTCTGCGGATGTCGGTGCACAGGATGCCAGGAATATACTTAAAACAATAAAAGGAAAATTGCGTATCTTCATGATTAAGGCGCAGTAGTAAATGTGGGTCGGGGTGTCTCCGTCCGAGTTGGTGTGGGTGTTTTGTATCCCCAGGGGGTGCGGGTTGGCGTGAAGGTGGGAGGAATTACAGCGGTAGCGGTGACGAGTACTTCAGGCGGATATATCTCAAGCATGGCGCGCTCCCAGTCCAGTCCATTGGTAAGCGCAAATTCATTAAAACGCGTTCCTTTAAAATAAGTACGCCAATTGTCCAGCGCGGGTAACCTTTCCCACCCATAGTCTCCGGCTAATTCTGTGAGGTCCACCCAATAGCCAGAAGGGATGTCGTCCATCAATCGTCCGCCCTGATCATAGGAAACGGGATCAAGATTGTAGCGTGCGTTCAAGTCCCACGGATGATGAACAAGCGGTTCTCCCTGTGAACCATCCTGCGCGCTCGGGCGAAGGTAAACATGCCAGTATACATAATTTCCAAAATTCTCACGAACCACCAACAACCAGCCAGCATTCATCAGGACAGGGTTTAGCGCAAACGCACGACCTGTGTAAAGCCAATCCTTTCCCAGGGCTGGATCGGGAGGCGAAGTGAGGGGTACGAAGGCGTTCTCCAAGTTGGCGAGCACATCCCAACCTGTTTCCCGGATCAATCGCTGGCGCAGGGCAACAAAAGCTTCATTGGTCATATCGTTCAATTGAGGGTAGGGTGCTTGCACATTCTTCAATGGAACCAGCCCAACACGCCCCGGTGGTATATTCTTGCCAACACTCTCCAGCGCAGGTGTCCAAATGGGGGTCGGATCTACAGCAGCTTGTTTTATCGTTTCCGGCAGCAGGCTTGGCAGGACAAGTGTTCCCAAGCTGAAACCTTGTAACATCCCCGGGAGAGGGGTCAATGGTAAAGCAAGCAACCCCTTCACATCATATGCTGTCAAATAGGTATCATTGGGCGTGGTCAAACTAGTGGCAACTTCACCCTTGCTCGATGACCAGACTGGCTGGTCGCCAGCTCCCAGGTAAAAAGGAAGGGATCCGGGTTGGGATAGGTCGAAGGAGTAGATACCTGCCGCAGCATTTCCGCCCGAACTGGACCACGCCAATCGCGTTCCATCTCCCGACCAGGCAGGGTGGGATTCGTCGCCCTGAGGTCGATTGCTGGCATTGATGAATTGTCCGGAACCCGCCTGATCCAGATTCGCCACCCAAATTTCATCATTTCCGGTTCGATTTGAAACAAACGCTACCTGCCTGCCCTGAGGGGACCAGACCGGGGAGTTGTCTGCAAATGCATCACTTGTCAGTTGAATAGGAGCCTGGTCTGGATCAACCGCCGAGCGAATCTGGATGTCGAGATATCCGTTTTCGTAGGTTTCGTAAACAAGCCATTGACCATCAGGTGACCAGGAAGGGGAAGCATCATACGCAAGCGAATCCGTGATGCGCGTTGTGGCGCCGTTATCGAGATCCAGGATGTAAATATCAAAAAAACCGTTACGGCGCGAAGCAAATGCAATCCGCTTTCCATCGGGGCTGATGGCGGGGGTGATATCATCCCAGGTCCCATTGGTGATGCGGCGCAGGGGGACTGCCTGAGGAGAAAAAATGAAAAGGTGCTGAAAGCCATTGTCCGCCAGAGAAAGCACAAAGTACTCATCCGCACCCGGTGGCAGGGTAGGGGACGATAAGGTGTTGGTGGGGATGAAAGTCGCAGTGGGCGTTTGTGTCGGTGTGGTGGAAGGAGTCAGGGTGCGACTTGGAACAACCAAGGTTTGTGTAAGTGTAGGTTCAGGCAGAGTCGGTGAGCAAGCCTGTACAACCAACAAGACTACCGGCAAAAATAAAAATCTGACAGGAATTTTTCTAGGGTGATGATTCATGGGATAGGTGACGGTCGTCTTAAGTCGCCTTGATCTCAAAATTGAACTCTTTCTGGTCAATATCCGCCTGTTCCGGGTAAAACAGCCGCGCGATAAGCTTGTACTTTCCAACAGATTCTGCGCGACGGATATGCATGGTCAATTCAATTTTGTAGTTAAGTGGTTCAATGATACTGGCAGTGGTCACTTCCTCATCTTCTGAATCAAGCATAACCAATTCCAGCCAGGGGCGTTTCTGGAAGGGCGTCATTTCCAGTGTGACCCGAACGCGTTGTCCTTCCGGATAAGGTTCCGCATGAAAACCCGTTATCCGTACTTCCTCGGGTGGCAGAGGCGTGGCTTCGGTGCTATCGAAGAAGAAGGCATTGTTCATGACGTAATTATAACCATAAACCCGTCCTCAAAAGGGGGACGGGTTTGCATTTTGTGAATGAGAACGAGATTACCCGTTCTTCTGTTGGAATTCTTTCATGAACTGGACAAGAGCTTGCACTCCGACGACAGTCATCGCATTGTAAATGGAGGCCCGCAAGCCGCCGACAGATCGGTGACCTTTGAGACCAATCAGGTTGTGTTTTTTGGTGTCGACAGCGAAGGTTTTTTCCAGTTCTTCGGTTGGCAGGCGGAAGGTGACGTTCATCATGGATCGGTCTGCTTTTGCATGGCCGCGGTAGAACCCACCGCTATCATCGATGGTCTTATAGATCAAACCGGCTTTTTCCTGGTTGCGCCGCGCAATTTCGGCCAGACCACCGATTTCCTTAACCCATTTCAGCACCAGACCGACTATGTAGACGGCAAAGCAGGGTGGTGTATTGTGCATTGAACCGCTTGCTGCAAGTAATTTGTAATCGAGCATGGCGGGCAGGTTATTCGGAACACGCTCCAACAAATCGTCCCGTATGATGACAATGGTAACACCTGCAGGTCCGGCATTTTTCTGCGCCCCGGCATAGATCAAACCGTATTTCGATACATCCACCGGACGGCTGATGAAATCTGAGGATGCGTCACATATCAACGGCACATCTGCAGGTGGAATTGGTTCAGTGAAATATTCCACACCATGGACAGTTTCGTTCGAGGTGAAGTGCAGGTAGGCAGCTTTAGGATCGAGTTTTAGTTCTTCCTGGGAAGGGAGATGATTAAAGCTGCTGGCTTCGGTGTTAGCTGCTGATTTTGTCTCACCGAGTTTTTGTGCTTCTTTGAAAGCGGTTTTACTCCAGGCGCCAGTTAATATATAATCCGCTGAGACGCCTGCCGGACGAAGATTCATTGGCAGCATAGCAAATTGCAGACTGGCTCCCCCTTGCAGGAAAAGAACTTTAAAACTCGTCGGAATTTGCATCAGGTCGCGTAAGTCCGATTCAGCAGTCTGGATGACACTCTCAAATTCCTTTGAGCGGTGGCTGATCTCCATCACTGACATTCCGGTGCCATGGAAATCCAGTAGTTCCGCTTGAGCTTGTTGCAGAACAGGCAACGGCAACCAAGACGGACCGGCATTGAAATTGTGAGCGCGTTTTAATTCAGTGGGCATGCTTCATCTCCTATTGGATATTTGTTATAAGTGTCGAAAGATAAACGAAAGACCTGACGAGTGTTCTATTCGATATCTTATACACAGGATTATATCCCACCGTTAATTTCTACCCAATGGATAAAAATCATCTTTTAACAAAGGTTCTAACCGTAATAAAAGTTATAATTATTGTGTGACAAATGGCAGTGAAGGATGTCAGTTGACATCAGTTATACTGGTTGTTACAATGCCATCGTTGTGATCGATAAAGACTTTCAGTCGGGGTATGCGGGCGGGTTCCGCGTGTGCTCCAATTTCCTCTTTTAAATGACATGGAGATGGTTCATGAAAATTCTGGTTTGCGACAAAACCGAGAATGAGTGCATCGAGCAGATGCGTGCTGCCGGTCTGGAAGTGGATGTGCAGGATGAGATCACGCCTGACGAATTGATGCTTACTCTGCCGGCTTATGAGGGAATAGTCGTACGCAGCCGTACCAAAGTTCGACAACCGTTAATTGATAACTGTCCCAATCTCAAAGTGATCGTCCGCGGTGGAGTCGGTTTGGATACGATTGATGCTGATTATGCCCAGTCCAAAGGGATCACCGTGATGAACACCCCGCAAGCCAGTTCGGCTTCAGTGGCTGAGTTAACCATTGGTTTCATGTTTGGGCTGGCACGGTCAATCTATCAGACAACCGCTTCGGTAAAGGCGGAAAAATGGGAAAAGAAACGCTTCGTAGGCGATGAGATTGGCGGTAAAACTCTTGGTCTGATTGGCGTTGGCAACATTGGCAGAGAAGTTGCCAAACGCGCTTCGGCGCTCGGTATGACAGTACTGGCTTTTGACCCTTACATAAAGGAGTTGGAAGACGGGAGGCTGGTCCCGTTGGATGAATTGCTGGCTCATTCTGATTACATCAGCCTTCACCTGCCAATGACCAAGGAAACTCAAAATATGATTGGACCAGAACAGTTCTCCAAAATGAAAAACGGTGTGCGGATTATCAACTGTTCGCGTGGTGGCATAATCAACGAGGAGGCACTCTACCAGGCTTTAACCAGCGGAAAGGTGGCTGGTGCTGCTCTGGATGTGTTTGCTGAAGAACCCCCCACCCATTGGCAATTGATCAAACTTGATAATGTGATTGGTTCGCCACATGTCGGCGCCGCCACCAGGGAAGCCCAGAGCCGGGTCGGTGCAGAAGTGGCTCAGAAATTGATTGAATTTGCACGAACACACTCATAGTGTTTGTGAAGCGAATATTATTTCACATTGCAAAACTTCTATATGAAAAATATCCCCGACCTTGGAATTCAAATCCCTCAGATTTACCTGCCTATACCTGGAACGGACTTGACCCGTTGGGCGGTTATCGCTTGTGACCAATTCTCTTCCCAACCAGATTACTGGCAAAAAGTGGAATCCCTTGTTGGCAATGCACCTTCCACCTTGCGACTGACCTTCCCTGAGATTTATCTTGAACAAATCGATGCTCCAAGGCGGATCGAGAATATTCAATCGACCATGGGTCAATATCTCGATGAAGGTATTCTGCGGGCATGTGAAGGGTTAATATATATCGAAAGAACCGTGAATGGAAAGACTCGCAAAGGCGTTGTCCTTGCGCTTGACCTGGAATGCTACGACTACAATAGGGGTTCTTCCAGCCTGATACGAGCCACAGAAGGGACGATCATCGAACGATTGCCTCCTCGCATGAAGATCCGTGAAAATGCAGTGCTCGAGCTGCCGCATATCCTCGTGCTTATCGATGATCCAGATCGTACGGTTATCGAACCGCTTGAATCCGCAAAAGCTCATCTCGAGAAAATCTACGATTTCGATTTGATGCTTGATAGCGGGCACCTCGCCGGCTACCGGGTCGATAATGCTGACTTGGAAGATGGCTTGCTATCGGCTTTAAGAACCCTTGCCCGCCCTGATCTTTTCTCTGCAAAATATAATGTCAGCGCAGACCAGCACGTTTTACTCTTCGCGATGGGGGATGGCAACCACTCTCTCGCTACCGCCAAAGCCATCTGGGAGAAAATCAAGCCAGAGGTGGGGATGGACCATCCTGCTCGTTTTGCTCTTGTTGAAATCGAAAATGTCCACGATAATGCACTCTCATTTGAACCCATCCATCGGGTGTTGTTCGGATTGAAAAAGGATTTCTATGCTTCTCTTGAATCCACATTTGGGCAGAACTACAGTTACTTTCCTGCCGCCAGCACCGAAGAAATGATCAAACGCGTCGATCTGGGAGATTCTAAGAAGCAGCTGGCAGGGATAGTCGGCGGCGGAAGAGCATTCGGTGTGGTCGAATTTTCCAGACCCACCTCCAATCTTGTGGTAGGAACCATCCAGACTTTCCTCGACACTTTCATAACAGAGGGCAGTGCGGAAAAGATTGACTATGTCCACGGAGCGGATGTGACCGTACACCTCGGCACTCAGCATGGCAACTTGGGCATCTACCTGCCAGGAATGCACAAGGGCGACTTGTTCCAGACAGTGATCTTGGATGGTGCACTGCCGCGCAAGACTTTCTCAATGGGTGAAGCCCGAGAAAAGCGATTTTACATGGAAGCGCGGAAGATCGCATAAACACCGAAGAATAAAGTTTATCCTACAATTCTTTCCTTGGCGTTTATTATTCTGTATTTCTTCAATTTTGACTCGCATATTTATCCCTGCAATTTGAGGATGGCTTGCGCAAAATCAGCCGGGTAAGAGGTTTCAAAGGTCATGCGCTGACCGGTATCCGGGTGGGTGAGTGTCAATGAAAGAGCATGGAGTGCTGGGCGAGCGATTAAATCGGTGGACGGGGCACTGTAGAGGATGTCCCCAACCATAGGATACCCCAGCGCATAGGCGTGTACTCGGACTTGGTGAGTCCTGCCCGTCGAAGGCACAGCCTCCAACAACCCGCAGCTTTCATACCGATGAAGAACCTTGAAATGCGTTTCAGATTTTTTCCCCTTACTATGGTCGACGACTGTTCGATGGCGGTGTCCTACGTTGATGCGCAGCGGATGGCGGGCGATATGTTCATCCCATTTTGGGACTCCATTGCATAAGGCGTGGTATACCTTCTGAGCTGTGTGTTTTTCAAATTGCGTGTTCAGCGCACGGTGGGCTTCCGCTGTGCGGGCAAAGACCATTACGCCACTGGTGACTTTATCCAGGCGGTGGACAACCCAGAGTTTCGCGAACTCTGCCTCGAGTTGTTGAACCAGATATGGGGCATCAGGCTCCCAGCCATCGGGCAGGACGGGTATGCCGGCGGGCTTATTGATGATGAGCAGGGAAACATCCATGTAGATTACATCCACAAGACGATTTTACCTCTCAAATTTCTTTTTGCGTTTTCTCTCTTGACATTAACGTAACGTCAGGGTTTATATTAATCCCATGTTCACTGTCAAACAGCTTTCCGACCTCGCGGGTGTCACTCCGCGCACTTTGCACCACTATGACCAGATTGGGCTGCTCAAGCCGTCCCGAATCGGCGAGAACGGTTATCGCTATTACGGAGATGAGTCGCTGCTCAAGTTGCAACAAATTCTGTTCTACCGGGAACTGGGTTTGCCG
>JBGOXG010000236.1:0-3271 GCA_041479025.1 Anaerolineae bacterium | reverse complement strand
GCCAATTACCATATCCAACTCGTGTTCAGCCCGTTCCCTGGCGCGCAGGAGTCCCTCAAGGCATTTGTCCCAGTCTAAATCATGTCCGTGGAACGCCCAGTCCGGCGAGAAGCGCACCTCGCAGAGTTTGATATTCTGTTTTGCCGAGTCTTCAAACAGTTCCCAGGCGATGCGCTCGACGACTTCCGGCGAAGTGATGCTGTTCTGGAAAATGGCAAATGCCTCCAGCACGGCATGCAGGTCGCGCATTTGATCGTACACTTTGACATGTTTGTCCAGCTCGCCGGGTTCGTAAGACGGGAGCTTCAGATGAAACTCCTGGGCGATATCGATGATGGTCTGCGTGCGGATGGAGCCTTCCAGATGGATGTGAATCTCCACCTTGTTTAGGTCGTTATATTTCGGGTCGAAACATTTCATGTGCGGGATTTCCTGTCAGAGGTCTGGCGAATCTGGCATTATCTTACTGTTTTTCCTGAGAAAAAACAATCAGCCCACTCGCGCACAAACACGAATCCCTTCCCCAATAAGTGCCACACAGCCCAAAAGCCGCCTTGCAATTCGATCAGGCTGCAGTAAGCCGCCGTTGGATGATGCTATAAATCGCCAGCGCGAGGACAAACAGAGTCGCCACCCACGCGCTGTTGGCAACGAGAGGTGTACCGGCTTGTTTGACCGCGATTCCAGCGAAGGACCAGACCAAAACAAACAAGTATCCGCTGTCCCTGCGCGTAAGCGCCATGGCTAACCCAAGCAGGGATGCGACGATCAACATGATTACCGCCCAGACCTGCGGGGAGATGCCAAAGCCATTCCAGTTGATAAGGTAAAGCAGATCCGTCACATTTGCAGCGGTCGCAACGGTGATCCATCCCAGATAAACGCTGAAGGGAACATCCACACACCACTTCTCGACATTACCGACGGGCGTCTTTGCCACGTTAAGTCTCAGATAACTGGCAATCAGCAGACCGAGCAACGCCAGCATAACCACGACACTCAGACCGAACTGGTTATAGTGCCAGCAGAACAGCCACGCGGCGTTGAACACACCGCTCAGGGCAAAGAGATATCCCAGGTTGCGTAGGCGCGGATTTTCCTTTTGAGCGGGCAGGGCTTGATAGACGGCGAAGGCGATCCAGCCAATATAAATTACGCCCCAGATTGCAAAGACATATCCCGCAGGGACAAAGAACACCTGGAAGCGATCCGAAATCTCGCCCGTGTTCTGCCCATTGAGCGGCAGGGTGCTGGCAAGGATATTAACAGCCAAAGCCAGCGCTACAGAGAGAATATTGGCGAGTTGTCGCCATGTATCTTTTGACATGCTATCCTCCAATTACGGATTTGTATTCTCAGGGACATCCTTATCTTACACTACTAACAGTCATTGGTTTTCATTTCTTTTACCGAACATAAGGTCTCCTCGCGGACTCGACCCTTCACGCTGCCTGTTCAGATTATTATATTGGTATCTGATCTACCCATTTCATGTCATTGTCTTTCGAGGCTTGACCCACGCTATCGCGTGCGGCGCATTCGTCAAATAACCAGGTATCGTATCATCCCGCATCGGGCGGTGTTCAATCCATTGAATCGTTGAAATGGAGGCTATTATGTTATTATTCATGGGTTTATGTTTCGGCTTGTCAGCACTTGCATTGCTCGGGGGCGCGGTCTGGGCTTATTTCAGCCAGCAACGCAAATTGGAGAGACGCGTCGCGGCGGCCGGCACCGTGGTTGAGTTGACCACACGCGCCACAACCAGTGGTCGCGCCAGCATCATTTGCCCGGTGGTTGAATTCACGGCAACATCAGGAGAGAAGATCAGGTTCACATCGGATTTTGGATCGCGCCCGGCAGGGCACAAGGTCGGTCAGAGCGTCAATATCCGCTATGATCCCGATGATCCGCAAAAAGCTGAGATCGATTCCGCGATGAACCTTTGGCTCATCCTGCTTATTCTGGTTTTTATGGGGGTGGTCGCCTGTTGTCTGGCAGTAACGTTTCTTGGGGTTTATGGGCTGGGGGCTTCGTCTTTCTAACCCTGAGGTGGACATCCTCCAAAACGGGCTGTCCTGAAAATCCTGGCAGGAAGGATGAAATCAACTGGTCTGTACAAGTCGATTGCGCGCCATTTCGTAAAATGCCACCGGCATCCACATAACGACCTGCCCGAGTAATACATCCCACCAGATGGTATAGCCTCCACCCATCGAAAATTGTCCGCGTTGCATTTGTATAGGATCCACAGAGATGACGGTCGGCACGAAGAGCAGTAGAACGATGACTCCATAGATCAGCCATGCCCACGTCGTTCTGCGGCGCAGCCAACGATACCACCCAAGCCAAAGTGTATATCCGGCGATCTGAAGAGGGATCTCGATTGCCAGCAGGACGATGATGGGAATTTCGAAGAAACTGCCCACCCACCAGCCGAATGCCATCGCCATGAATGTGAAGGTTGTAATGAAAATCGCTGTGGCTGTGCCACCGATGAATGCCGCGAGCCGATCAGGCTGAGTCCGCGCCCAGCGTATGGTCACAGCCAGCAGCCCAAGCGCAGCGCTCACCACAAGGATGCCGCCCAACGGGCTTCGCAGAAAAAGGATCTCAGGTGGACTCAAGGGTGCTATCCCATATTATTGCGAATATTATACACGCTGCCTAATCAAAGCCCCCGCCAACCCCCACCCAGGTGTGCTACGCGAAGGTGTCCACGTAGTCCCCGAAGGAGGAAGGACGGAGAGGGTGGCAACCACCCCCACACCCTGACAACGTGGGTGGCTTCTCCCTCTCCCCGCGGGAGAGGGATGGGGCGAGGAAAAATCCCCGCGCTCAAAGAGGACCAGCCTTCTGCCTCGCGGATTTCCCCTTCGTGCTACTGACCACTAAACTTTTTACACAGCGCTTGTAGGTTGGCAGAAAAGAAGCGAGATAATTCCCAACCCGCGAATTTCTCCGGGGGTCTCTCTTGTGCGATCCGTTCTGGACTTGTGTTCCCCCAGGCAACCAGTTTTTGCACGGTCTCGATGCACATGGAGATGTAATCGATGTTCAATTTCAAATCCCGATTTGTTCCTACAGGACCATGACCTGGCACAAAGACATTCGCCTGCATGTTTTGTATTTCTTTTAGAGCATCCAGTAATTTGTAGACATCACATTCAGCTAAATACGGATGGCAGTTCACAAACAGAAGATCAGTCAAGAAGACAATGCCCTCCTGGCGCATGTACAGGATCAAGTCACTTCCGGTATGGGCTTCCTC
>JBGOXG010000149.1:0-5632 GCA_041479025.1 Anaerolineae bacterium | reverse complement strand
TGACGCTCAAGGAAGATGGAACATTCAAGTCGGTTGAAGAACTGCAAACCTTATATACCAACAACGGTGTTACTTCAGATAAGGAAGTAATCTCGTACTGTATCGTTGGCGGGCGATCTAACCATACCTGGTTTGTTTTGACCTATCTGCTCGGCTACCCCAAAGTCCGGTTGTATGATGGTTCATGGGCAGAATGGAGCACACTTATCGGAGTCCCTATTGAGAAATAAATTGGAGGGTTACACTCAAGGCAAGGGGCGCGGGCTAACACCCCGTGCAGTGGACGGTGGGGAGCTGCGCAATTTACAAACATTTTTCTGGCTTCAAGTTTTTTCTGCTCCCAAGCAGAGTCCACGCCCGCCCCGCCGCTAACGCAATCCGTTAGCCCGCTTTCGCTGTAAGCAGTTCGGTAGAGTGAAAGGTTCATAATGCAAAACTGGCAAAAGCATCTGAACGGTGATCCGCTTCCCTGGCTGCTCGATCCTGAAAACTCATCCGTCCGCTATTGGACATTTATCGATATTCTCGACCGACCAGTTACTGACCCCGAAGTGCAAGAAACCCGAGCCGCCATCGCCCAACAACCATTGGTGAAGGAGTTATTCGCCCTTCAGCGCCCTGAAGGCTATTGGGGCGACGATGAAACCAAACCTCACACCGCGCAGGGGGCTGTAGGCGCGCTTACCCTGTTGTACGTGCTAGGCGTTGCTCCCGACAATCGTACCGCCGCTGGCTGTGATTCCTTCCTGAAATTCTGCCAGCATGAGAGCGGTGGCTTTTCAATGACGAAGAAACTTCGGAGTGGAATCTTCCCTTGCACCACTGGAGAGCATCTCTCCTTTCTGGTTTATTTCGGTTTGGGGGACGATCTTCGTGTGCGGGCTGCCTTCACCTTTCTAATCGAAGACATGTCAACTGACGATGTACTCGATTGTGGACGCTACCAACATCGAGACTGCCTATGGGGCGCAATCGCGGCGCTCAATGGCTTGGCTTCGCTCCCCACCGACATGCATTCAGACCAGTCCAAACGAGTGGTGACAGAATTGGCTAATGTGCTGCTGGATGCCAAGTATGATTTCGAAGGTGAGCACAAACGCTGGCTTACTTTCGGTGTGCCCCGTGTTTGGGACTTACTCAGTGCGCTAAAGGCACTTGCCGCTCATGGTTACGCCCGCGACTCGCGGTTTGTGCCTCTGCTCAAACTGATACTAAATCGCCAGGATGATCAGGGGCGATGGTTGTGCGGTTCTGTCTCCCGCACCTGGCCCATTGAAAAGCGCAATCGGCCCAGCAAATGGATTACACTTGATGCGCTTCGACTGCTCAAACAGGCAGGATAAAATTGAAAGCAACACGCGGGCTAATCAGCGGTTGCAGCCGACCGCCTTCGGCGCGGGTATGCGTGGCGTGTCTTGCCATCAATCGTTCTGGTTGTTGGAGCGAGTCTTGCCAGAATCGGCGGCGGCTGAACCGCGTGCCGTTGGGCGCTTCCAGTGCGCATGTCAAGCAATCAGTAATAGAGAGGATGTGACGAAGTGCGTTACCGATTAGCAGTTGAAGACATGGAGCCAAATCACTGGATAGCGTGGGTGCTTAACCTTCCTGCTTGTTTTAGTTCGGCACAAACGCAAACCGACGCTGTTGCTCATGCGCCTAAACGCATCGCGGAGTACTACTCCTGGTTATCAAGCCACGATAGTTCATTACCAGTAATCAACGAACCAGTTGAAGTAGAAGTCGTTGAAACCTTTCACTCATTCGCCAGCGACGAAGACCCTGAATATTTTGTTAATGCTTTCTTTGAAGATGACCGCCGCCCACTAAACTACTGGGATATTGAAGTGGCACTTCGATTGTTACAGTGGACGCGCCAAGACCTACTCAAGGTAATGCAGCCAATAACACAAGAGCAGTTTAGCAAGCCAATTGTTGGTGAGTTGCGCGGTACAGTTGCTGGACTCCTTAAACATGTCGCTGGCGCAGAAAATTGGTATTTTGACCAATTAGATTTAGGGCTCAACCGAGCGCAACTTCCTGACGACCCGCTTGATATGCTCAAAGCTGTGCGCGCCAACACACGGGCGCATCTCGTAAAGCTAATCGTTGATGAGCGGATAACTAAAGAGCGCGATGAACTCTGGTCAGCGCGTAAAGTGGTTCGCCGCACATTGTGGCATGAGCGCGATCATATCCAACACATCGCGCAATTACT
Organism: Anaerolineae bacterium; assembly: GCA_041479025.1. Classification (GTDB taxonomy): domain Bacteria; phylum Chloroflexota; class Anaerolineae; order Anaerolineales; family Villigracilaceae; genus JBGPQJ01. The sequence continues at coordinate 3,417 of JBGOXG010000149.1, read as the reverse complement.
CGCGCAGTTGTAAACCAGCACCGCGCCCAACCCCGGCGTACAGTTGACGTTGCTCCGCTGCGCTCCTCAACGCAACTGACGCCGACCGTTAGGCGCAATTCTGGGAGCCTGGCGCTAATTCCACAAACTTAACAATAATCAAAACGGGATGGTGACGAACCATCCCGTTTTGATTCCACCGTACCCATACAGGCAATTTGTGCCATAATGAAATCGAAGTCAAAGGAGGTTTGCCATGGAAAAGAAAGATACGCTCTCGAAAATTCTCGCCATCGTCGGGACAGTGCTGGTGTGGATTCCGATCCTCGCGCCGGTTGTCTTTGGGTTTGTTTCCCTGGGCATGGACGGTATCTATCGCTTTGACTATCTCATGCCCGCGGAGCTGGGGATCTTAGCCTTCGTCGGCGGAGCCTTGCTCCTCTGGGCAGCGATCCGCGCCAAGTCACGGCAGGGGATCATCGCCTGGGGACTCGGCATCGCGGCTGGATCGATCGCCGTCCTGATGGCATTCGGAGATGTAGAGCCGGGCAGTTTGGAATGGGCGATCGTGGTCGGATTGCTGATCGCTTATTCGCTGGCGATTGTGGTGATGGGCGTCGGTGGGGTTTTGTTGTGGAGGGATTTGTTTAAGAAATAATTCTTGCAACGAATTGCGGGTGACAGGGAAAGGTTTTCTATCACTAACTGCAGAGCATATTTTTCATCTATCGGCTGAATAATCTGTACAGCGGTGGCGTCTTTTTTCAGGCTTCGAGTCTTGCGTTCCGTGAGTGCGCCCAACAAAGCGTTCTCAGAACGGAGGTCGAAAACAGGCTTAAATTGAGCTTTTTACAAGTAAAACTCGCAATTTGTGACCACATTTTGTATAGACCTCCGTTCTCTGTTATAAAATGATGGCCCGCCATCTTCTTGGGTGCAGTGGACGTGTGGGATTCTGCTGCATTTTCAAGTATTTTTCTGGCTTCGAGTTTTTTCTGCTCCCAAACATTGTCCACGCCCGCCCAGCCGCCGCCCCGTTGGACCGCTCAAATCTCACGGGTGATGGTATGCGCACTAATTTCCCCTCCGATCAGCCTGCTCCCCGCAAAGGTTATGCCCCGGTCGAAAATGCTCAGTTATATTATCGCGAAATCGGCCAGGGACAGCCGATCATCGTCCTCCATGGCGGGCCCGATTTTGACCATAACTATTTACTCCCCGATATGGATCGCTTGTCCGATTCTTTCCGCCTCATCTACTACGATCAGAGAGGACGTGGCAAGTCTGTGGTGAATGTACAGCCCGAAGATGTCAGTATTCAATCAGAGATCCAAGATTTGGAGAGTCTGCGGCAGTATTTTCAGCTGGAATCCGTTGCGGTTTTGGGGCACTCGTGGGGTGGACTCTTGGCGATGGAATATGCGATCCGCCATCCGAACCGCGTTTCGCACTTGATCTTGATGAATACCGCCCCCGCTTCTCGCGATGACTACATGCTGTTGCGGCAGGAACTCCCCCGTAAGAGAGCGGCCGGCGATGTAGAAACGCTGAAAGCACTGTCATCCAGTGCCAAGTATCAGCAGGGCGATCTCGAAACTGATGCCGAGTACTATAGAATTCATTTCAGGGCGACCCTGCGGCAACCAGAGCATCTTGAAAGAGTGATTCAGAGTCTGAGATTGAACTTTACGAAAGAGGGCATTCTCAAGGCAAGAGCAATAGAAGAACGATTGAGGAACGAAACGTGGTTGTCTAGCGAATACAATTTGCTCCCCAAGCTCAAGCGGCTTGGCATCCCGACACTGGTCCTGCATGGAGATTATGATTTCATCCCCGTCGAAAGTGCCGCCCATATCGCTCAAGCAATATCCGGGGCGCGCCTTGTCGTGTTGCGAGAATGTGGGCATTTCTCTTATCTCGAATGCCCAGATCAAGTTCGCAAGGAGATAGCCGATTTTTTTGATAACCACTGATCATCTTTTGGGTGTGGATGAACCCTCGCCATCACTTTTTCGCGTCGGGCTGGGGTTGCAGTCGCAGGAGTGGCCCAACAATCGCATGCACCCGACTCGCCTCCGCTACGCTTCGGCGAGCGGGTGATGCGGAACGTTGGGCGGCCTCAAAAGAATCGTTGAGTAAATCAACTCTAAAACATGATGAATGCAAATGATGTACTGATCGATCTACTTGAAGATAATAGGCGACGCTTACATCGTGTGCTCAGTAATATGAGCGATGAGTGTGTGCTTTGGAAACCTGAGGCTGACACTAACAACATAGCAGTCACGATTTGGCATATGGCTCGAATCTTTGATGTCTTCTTAACGCAACATGCCAAAGGAGATTTGTCAGGAGAAGAATGTTTTTTTCGCTATGGCTGGGCGGAGCAAACAGGTTATGATCCTCGTGGGATAGGTCAAAATGGATGGGGGATGCTTACTGGATACACACAGGAAGAAGTGGCTGCAATGCCACAACTGACAAGGGAACAAGTGCTTGGATATTTGGGTGATGTTTACGATGCAGTCAAAGCGTATCTGGCAAGTATGTCCCCAGAAAAACTGCAAACGCCAGGGGTTGGTTTCGATGGGAAATACACAAAATATCAGTGCATACAAATGGCGTTGCTAGACAACGTGAGGCATCTTGGTGAAATATTCGCTATCGAAGCAAGATGGAACCAACAGGTAAAGCAATGATGATAAATGTGTGAATGGGCCGCCCAGTTCCGGTCGGTGGGGTGGTTGCCCACCCCACCGCCGGTTCAGAACCGGACATGAAACTTTCGCTTCATCCAGCTCCTGAGTATACGGGCTGTTGTCATCAGCACCCCAACCATTGAACTTTCCAATTATTGTGGCTTGGCGAGTGACCTGGCAGAGCCGAACGTTCATTGAACGCTCCGTCTTCACTGCGGCAGAGACGCGTGTCATAAGACATTGCTCATTCAGTACCCTAGCCTTCCCGTATACCCGGCCCACGTCAGCATATCCTTCGGCTTTCCCGAAGGCGTTGGCTTCTTGGGCCATCCTTCCCGTTTGAGCTTGCGGTTGGTTGCCTGCTCCATGGCTGGAGAGCGTCAAACGGGTTACTCTGTTCCGCATATCCATTTCGCGCGACGTTAGGACGGTGCTTTATGCCGGGTCTCGTTATGAGTGAACGCCTATCAGCGATGTGCCCGATAGACCTTGAGACCGTTCCCTTTTGGGTCCAGCCTGTCATCCGGCTTTGGCTGGTTCTGGATGACGACACCTCAATGCACCTTCAGTTGTCTTATCCGTAGTCGCTTTCCCGACCGGTTCTGTAGTCCGGTTCAACAGCTCCGGCTTTTCTTCCTGCTTTCGACCCACGCTTACCAGGCGCACGCCGAGGGAAGGGGCTGTCTCCCGTTCACCAGGGAGGCAGGAGTTGATGCGATACCACTTGCGCAGTATCATT
>JBGOXG010000146.1:0-5862 GCA_041479025.1 Anaerolineae bacterium | reverse complement strand
TAGCTCCTTGTAATTATCCCAAAGGTATGTTTTCGCGGAGGCGACGGGGCAGTAAGCAACCCCTGCTTTGCTGTCCGCCAGATATATGTCAGCATCTGTGAAATGTCATCTGGCACGCCTGAGAAAGAGCGCAACAAAGATAAGAAGTGCGAATCCGACTGCTCCTGCCAGCACCAGGCTGTTAGTGAGAGCGTCAGGCCTGACTGAACCTAGAAACGGGTTCTGCAAAGACATGGGTGCGAAAGGATGGACATCGCTGTAAATAAGTGCGTCAATAAGAGAATGGGAAATGCCACCGATGACACCTCCGAGGATGCACGCGGACAAGATGAACTCAGCCTGAACAAAAGTAGGGAGCTTACCGGTTGTGTTTTGGAGGAATGGGACTCGCCGGGAGAGCTGAGAAAGGAGGAAAACTGATACACCTGCCAGCAATCCGGTTGTTGTGGCACCAAGGAGTGTGTGAAGTGGGCCATGGACCGGGTAGTCACCTTGGATGATATGGTACAAAGGTTCGACGTCGATGGCGACGTTGGCAACGATAAAGGCAGTCAAGGAAAATCGGGTTGGAGCTGCCGTCTTGACGATTAAACCGGGACCGAAGTGGAGAGGGGTGAAAGGCATCCTACCTCTATGAGCGGTGTACAAGCTTTATGCTATGACTAGCATGATAATAAGCAGGGAGCACGGCAGACCGAGAATGGGCCAGTCCGTTGGATCCGGTATTAACTAATCCCTTTAAATTCTCTCATCTGCAACCTCAAGTAAAAAGGTGGCAATTGAAATGGCGGCATTCACTACTAACCTTGCATGGGCTATTTGAAGTGACCGAGACCTATAACGGCCATGCCCGGTTCCATAAAGGTTTCGAACTTCTGCGACACCTGCTACTATTTGACCTAGACTACTAAGAGTTCGCTTTATAGTTTTATCTTCTGGTGCTTCATCTTTTGCAGCACTGGGATCAAGTTCGAGTTTCTTTTGCACTTTCTTCAGCAACTCCTGGATGTCTTCGTTAGATTTTTGTCCTTCTATTCCAAGGATGGTCTTTAGGGTGGTTTCTAGCAACTCTTTTGCTGAGCCAATTGCCTGCTCAGGATCATCCTGTATTCCACGGCGAATTCTTGCTGCGTGTTTGTTAAGTTCAACTGCATCTAACCGCTTAGCTGCATGTTCAACCTCGGTGAGAGGAACGATTTCTCCAGTATCATAAAGATCGGCATAAAGTACTTTATCATTTTCTCTTAGCCATTGCTCTAGTCCAACAAACTCCTCTACAATTTTTAACTTATCTCGATTATTGCCAATAATCAATGGAATTACTGCGAGTATATTGCCTTCATAGTCTTCGTCTCCCCAGTATAGACTTCTAAGAAGTCTTGGATGTTCTGAGATTTGGTCTATGCTATCAGTAAGGTATCCGAGTTCACGCCATTTTCCATCATCAAATGTAGCAACAATAACCCGTTTAATCGCCAAAACTGCCTTGTTGTAATTTGCATTAGCTTTCATCATGTCTCCATAAGACTAGTAAGCTGGCAACGTTATATGGCGAGTGGGAGATTGGCAAGACTAAACTAAAACTAGAATTAGTTGGTCAATCAGGATCTTAAATACGGGATAACATCCTGGTGCGGCCTACGCAGCCAGTTTTAGACATCATCAGATTTCTCTTTTTGTTCTCTGTGATCTGAACCATGTCCAATGTGTTTGTCCAGAGGTTCGTCGGATTCATGAATGATAGTGTTTGTTCGTGGGTCTATAATTCTTTCATGGTACCTATTTTTAGCACGGTCAATCACTCTGTGAAGCCTCATCCATACGCCGTTTTTCCGATTAAGGTCATCACCTTCGATTGCCTCGTATGTGGGTTTTCCGCCGCCCGACGGACGTGCTATAATCTTGCTCTTTTCATGGAGCGAGAGCGTCTCACTGTAAGAGAGTCTTACATGACGTCTGAGGGAACCGCAATTTGGGCAGGGGCGTCGCTTTGATGCTTCTGAATCTACTGGTTCATCTATCGGAAATCCACATTCGCCACATTCGATTGATCTACCTGATTCGGGCATATAACATCTCTTCTCCTACAAAGCTAAAAAGAATGTGGATGTTTCTAAATTGCAATTAAAAGACAGTATAAGATAAATCCATTATACGGCAACTACAAAGCAGCCCGGCATAAACCTTTCGGGAGTTACCCTGTTGAGTCTGGAACGGATGCCTCAACCGATTCGACCAGGCTGTCGAAGTACCGCCAGATTTCATTGTGTTCATAAATGCAAACTAAAGATGGGAACGGCTTTCATTCATTTGGATAGTCCCCTTGACCCTTATCGTGAATTTTTTCCTCTGGGAGTTTATCTTGACCCCGAAGAAATCCATTAGTAGGAAAAGAATTACGGGCGATGGCGGGGCTCTGTGATGAAACATATTTGACAACCGACAGAATTAACCACAGAAAAGCCAAACTGACCAAATCCCGCGCCGCAGAAAACAATCAACAAAATACACTTACCAAATTTCACAGCCTTTTGAAAGGAAAAAGCCGAATCCCCAGGGTCAGCCTGCCAAAATTGGTTGGCGCTCTTTGCATCGAATAATAACTGCAAGGCTGTGAACAAGGATAATATCTCGGCGTCTCTTTCGTCGGCCACACGGCTCTGATTAATATTGGCGAGTGCGTCTCCTCTATACGGATTGACCCTTACTCACCAACCCCAAATCAATCTTGAACGCCGATTTCAGACCTGGCACAGTCGCCAGCACGACGATCATCAGGATGGCGACAACGCCAAGGGGGATGGATACAGGCTGTAGCAATGCAAACAAACCATAGAATTCCATATCTACCGTATGCGCCATGTAAAAGCCCACCTCGCGTCCAATAGGGACGCCAAAGGCCACACCAACTATGGCCAATACGAGAAGTTCAGTCAGCACCGAAGCGACGATCTCTCGCTGGGTGACACCCAATGAGCGCAAAATGGCGAGGTCGGTTTGCTGTTCGTGCAGGTTGGCGCTGACAGTGTTGACGATGACGGCAAGGGTGAGCACAATGCCACAAATGGCAAAGGCCCACGAGTTCACCTTCCAAAACGCCAAATAATCCTGAATATCTTTCACAAAGGCGCGATAATCTAACACCGAAACTACGCCCGGCACGTTCGCAAGGGCATCACGTGCTTTGGCGGTCTTCCCAGCAGATACGCGCACCAGCGCTGTGTTAACCGGAAAAACTCCGCCCGGTGTCCATTGCGTGAACAGGCTGCGGGGAATAAAAACCGGGCTGCCAAACGCTTGCGAGACAATTCCAAGCACTTTGGCCTGCCGTTCCTTGTCCATTGCAGAAAGCTTTAGCATATCGCCCACGTGGACATTGAGCACACGCGCCAAGTTATGCCCAATCCACACACCATTTTTGCCAGAAAAGGCTGCTTCGCCCTCCAACAAACTTGGCATAATAAACGGTTTGCTCTCATCCAGTACATAAGCAAGGGTGTCCAAGTCTCGGCTTGCGCCGCGTACCGTGATCGGGCCAAAGAGCGCCACCTGAGCAGAATCCACGCCATTGACGGTGGTAACTTGCTTTTGCAGGTCATCGCCAAGCACCAAGTTGCCAACCAAGACCTGCAAATCATACTGATTGGATGCAAAATAACTGTCGAAGCTAAAATTCATCGAATCAAGCAGGCTCAACGAGGCGAATACCATCACCGTCCCAACCATAATGCCCGCAGCCGTTGCCGCCGAACGACTCGGTGTGCGTAGGATGTTGCGGAAGGTTTGACGCAGTGAGAGCGGCAAAAATTTGAGCGAGATGCGGCTTAGGGCGTTGGGGATACTTGGCATGGCAGGGCGCAGGGCAATGCCGGGCGGCGTGCCCGATTCTCGCCAGGCCGGGGCTGCGCCCGCCAGCGTTGTGGCGACCACCGTCAGACCAAACCCCAGCAAAATGAACGGGATCTGCGGCGTGTTGACGTATCCGGGTAGGTAACCACCGGCAATGGCATCCACAAACGGGGTGATCGTGCCAAATGAGATGAAATATCCCAACACGCTGCCCACACTTCCCCCAATCAAGCCGATCAGCAATCCAAAAGACAGGTAATGCAGCACCAACTCGCGGCGGGTAACGCCCAGCGCACGCAAAGTGCCAATTCGCTGGCGTTCTGATTCAATCAAGCGCCCCAACAAAATGGCAGTGATGGCTAACGATGCCATCAAAAACATCGCCGAAAACATCGCCATTGTCTGAAAGTTGCCCTGGGCATTGGCTTGAATCACGCCGCCCGAAGCGGTTTGCTCTCTTTCGAGAATCGTCAGGCCTGCATAATCCTTGAAAATCGTTTCCAATTCGCGGCGCACCTGGGCACGCAGCGCGGACGAGACGGTTTCGGATTCGCCATCCAGCCGAACGACCACGCTGTTGATATGGCCCGGCATCTTGATCAGTTCGGTCAGCGCCGCTTCGCCAATCCAGGCCACGCCAAATGCCGATGGTGCGGGGAATGGCATTTCGCGGCTGCGCCCGGCCACCAGATATTCGGGATTGAAGGCCAACCCCGCCACTTTAAAATCGTGCGGCGCTCCATTAATCCAAAGCTTGACGGAATCTCCCGGCTTGATGTGGTGATAATCGGCGAAACGTTTGAGCAATAGGATTTCATCTGCTGCTTGGATGCCGCGCCCGGTGGGGATGTCGCTGCGATTGACGGTTGCCGCACCCTTATCAGGAACAGAGATTAACCGCAGGTTGGTCAGGGAACTTTGAGCGGGGTCAAGCTGAATCCCGCTTTCGACCACGATCCGTCCATCCGCCGCGGACACGCCCTTAATCTCACGAACCTGCTTCACAATCTCTGCCGGGGCCTGATCCACGCTGACGACAAAATCCATGTAAGCCAGTTGGTCATACGTGGCATAGATCGAGGTCAGCAAGCTCTTGCCTGCCGGATAAAATGCGCCATAAAAGGCCACGCCCATGGTGACCACGATCCAGGCGGCAAAAAAACGCTTCCAGTGCGCCTTCCAATCTCCAATAATTTTGCGGTTGAGTGTTTTGAGCATCGTCGTCACCAAGACAATTCGCGTGGGTTGAGCGGCGATGGGTTCATGTCAACCCGTTGCACGGTGCCGTTACCAATGCGGATCACCCTATCTGCCATCTGAGCAATGGCTGCATTGTGCGTAACCACCACAAAAGTCTGTCCGGTTTCGCGGTTGAGCGAGCGCATCACATCCAGCACTTCGATACCGGTTTCGATATCCAAACTGCCGGTGGGTTCATCGGCCAAAACCAGCGCTGGTTTTTTCGCCAGTGCGCGGGCTATGGCCACGCGCTGCTGTTGCCCACCCGAAAGTTGACCGGGATAATGATCCATTCGGTCGCCCAATTTCACCTGCCCCAAAAGAACAGCGGGATCATACGAATCAGCCGACATTTCAGCCGTCAGGGCCACGTTTTCGCGGGTGGTAAGGGTTGGCAGCAGGTTGAAAAACTGAAAGATGAATCCCACCTTGCGCCGTCGGTACAGGGTCAGGGCGTTCTCGTCCATTTGGTTGACCCATTCATCGTCAACGCAGATGCTCCCCTCATCGGCGCATTCCAACCCGCCCAGAAGGTTGAGCAGCGTGGTTTTCCCAGAACCGCTCGGACCAAGAATGACCACAAACTCCCCTCGCTCGATTTCCATAGAGAGGTGTTCTACAGCGCGCACGACAGTGTTTCCTACGCGGTATCGTTTGCTCACATCTTTGATGCTAATTTGACTCATAAACCCTTCCTTTCAAAATTGGGACACTGTTTGCAGCAAGACACCACATCAACTTTCATCCGGCCTGGTCTGAATTTGTGACCATACT
>JBGOXG010000275.1:0-2629 GCA_041479025.1 Anaerolineae bacterium | reverse complement strand
TGAACGGGACCTCTGCCGGCCGGAGAAAACCGTCGCACATATCTGGGCACACCTGGATGAGATCATACGGACCGGACTGGATGGTGTGGGTTGTGGGTTGATAACGCAACCCTCTCGCTCGAAGAAACGGTCAACCACATCCTGTCACATCAGGAGGAGGCGATGGTATAACCACGGCAGGTCAATGCCATTCTTTTAGAAAATGCAAAGCAAGGGAATCCAAGCACTCATCCTGAATTATTCAAACTGAGGGTGACATCATGAACACTAAAAAGACATTTTTTCTGGTCATCGGCATAGCGATCGCCGTCATCATCTTTATCAGTCTCATGTTATCAGGCTGGAAAATAGTCACGGCCAACATTAATCTGGGACCCCTTTCATTTGAGCTTAAAAAACCCTCAACGGACACGCCTGAAATCACCACAGTAGAGACAATTCCACCTGCCCCGCCTGCAGATCAACCTGTCATGATAAACCATACTCCGGTTATTCTGAGATTAGCGGAACGAAAAGAAAATAAGAATGGGGAATTGATCATCTACAAAGACATTTACTTCATGGACTCTGGTGGAGATGCCACCACCGTTGTATACAAATTGATCTCAACCACCATCGAGAACTTCAAGGTCAATGATGACACCATCCTGGCCTCATCGGATGAGCAAAAATACGAAGCATCCGTCACAGGAACATGGGAATGCGGTACGAAATACCATAACTATTTAGTCGTTCTTGAAGCACGAATTCTTGACAAAGCCGGCAATTTGAGTGAACCAGTGTCTATCACCTTTTCATGCCAGTAGGAACGGCAATAAACTCAATAAAAATGGCTGATTCGATCTCAATAGATGGAAAATATCTCAATGTTACCGACCTCCCGTCTGGATAGTTATCTGGAACACACACCCGCCGAATTGCGGGACATTGTCCTTGAACTCAGGAATCTGATCGCGTCTGTCACGCCGACCGCCGCCGAGGTCCGCCATTCCCGGGGTTTCTCCTACTATGATGATAAACGCGGAGGACCGGTCAGCGCCGGGATTTGCCAGATCGGCATTTATCAGGACCATATCCGCCTGGCTTTCATCCATGGCGCATTTCTTCCAGACCCTCAGGGACTGCTCGAGGGCGAGCGGTTGTATAAGAAGTATGTGCGCCTCAGCTCCTATGAGGATGCCCCGTGGGAATATCTGAAAGGACTGATCGTCGCATCCGCCAGCCTTGATCCCCGCACACTAAATGTGAACGACCTTTAATCCTTCAATCGTGTTCCGGACGACTCGATTGCAAAGTCTGGTTATAATTCCAGAAATTTCCTCATGCGAAAAATCTTTATCCCTTTCCTGATGGCGGTCCTGTTGGCCGCATGCTCCACCCCCGCCTGGCTTGCACCGACAGACAGGACTCCCCCTCCGCAGGTGACCTCTGATTCAGGGTCCTCTGCGCAACCGGAAGCGACCCCCATCACCGCCGCGCCCGTCCCCACCCTTGAAGGGCAGGTGGATACCTACAGACTCCAACTTCGCCCTGAACTGCCGCCGTTCGATTTCAAGCTCATCGCCAACCCATCACCGCAGCGTTTAATCGACGGTTCCAATCTCGTTGGCTGGATCGAGGTCTCCCAACAGGGCAGCTCACTGGATCGGATCCCCGTCGCATTCCACGATGCCTCCCAGAACCTGAGTTGGCCTCAGCTGGGGCTGCGCGCGCTCGATATCAACTTTGACGGCTACCTCGATCTCGCCTCCATCGAACACGGTGGCGCAGAATGGGGGTTCTTCCATTGGTACGAATACGACCCCGGGCAGCAGCGTTTCATCGTCAGCTCACTGGCGGATGAACTTTCCGCCATTCAGCATAACGGCATGGCGGTTGACCCTCAAAGGCGTGAAATCTACATATACTCACTGGTCGCCACCTGTACAAGCACTTATGTCTACGCCAACGCACAGGGGCACCTTGTATTAAAACAAAAGCAAGAGTATAGGCTGTCAGACCGGGGCTGCGTGCTGGTGCCCTGAAAAAAGGAGATGGTCATGCCTCTTCCCGCTGGCTACAGCACCCGCCCGGCTTGGGTCGAGGACTGGGAACAGGTCCTCAACCTCATTGCCACCCGCAACCTGGCGGATTACGGTGAGCCGCTGTATTCCTCCCAGGATCTCGCCGACCTGTGGAATGAGCTCGAACTCAATCAGGACACCTGGGTGGTGGCATCTCCCGACGGGAGGATCGCCGCCTATGCCGACCTGCAGCGACGCGGACCGGTCCAATTCGACGTGGCATTCTATACCGCTTCGGGGCATCCGCAAACGGAGATTGGCACTCATTTGTTGGAACAGGCCGGAGCACGCGCTGTCGCTGTCGCGGGCAACCCGGTCAGGTTGATCGGTCGGGTGGGCGGCGACAACCAGTCTGCAGCCCGGTCGTTCGAGCAGTCGGGCTTCGTCCCCGGCTTGACTTTCCTGCTGATGGACGTCAACATGGACGTGAAGGTCGAACTCGGCCGCACCCGCATGCTGGTCGAAGACGTTCTGAAGTTGCGCGCAGGCTCGGTGGTCGAGCTAAACAAGCTGGCGGGGGACCCCGTCGAAATTATGGTGAACGACCGCCTGATCGCAAGAGGCGA
>JBGOXG010000054.1:0-12684 GCA_041479025.1 Anaerolineae bacterium | reverse complement strand
TGCATGAACTAGACTGGGTGGAAGTATTGGATGATGCCAGGGAACTGGCAGGCGAACCGGGAACAATCGCCCAGATCGACAAGATCGATCCTGAACAACTGGTCATAACCCTCTCGCTCCCCGCGACCGGGTTCGATATCAATGGGCATCCTAAACTCCGCCGGTGGGATACCCGCCCTGAACAGACCAATGCTGAATTTGCTGTCGCCGTCCCCTTAAGTAATGATGGCTACCTCTCCCTCGAGGGCGGGGTTGAAGTCAAGTTCCAGACGGGGACATTCCGCACCGGAGACTACTGGCTAATACCGGCGAGGACCATCCCTGGTAAATTTGGGGATATTGAATGGCCACTGGAAAGCGGCAATCCGGCTTTCCGAGAGACCTTTGGCAATGTCCACCATTATTGCAAACTCGCACTCCTGACTGCGACGGGCGGTGGCTCAACCGCCATTTCTGTTTCCCTGCTGGAAGACTGCCGCAGGAGATTCCCGCCGCTTACCGAGTTACCGTCCGGTGGAAAGTGCTGCTGTACGGTCTCGGTCGGTCCCGAAGGAGATTACCCTACCCTTCAGGAAGCTGTGGATGCCCGCCCGGAGGATTTTAAAGGCGTGTGGCACATCTGCCTGATGCCCGGCGAGCACCGGTTGGAAAGCGCAGTGGAAATCAATGATATGAATGGATTGGTCATCAGCGGCTGCGAGTGGCAATCGCTTATCGTCGGCGCACCTGGCGAGCCGATCTTCGTCATCAAAGGCAGCCAGATGGTGCGAGTAGAAGGACTGTATGCCAAGGCGCGCTCATCCGAAGGTGCTTTCTTATTTGACGATGTTAGTTCTCTGCGCATCGCTCATAACGTGGTGGTGAACCTCGGAGAAGATTTAAGCGAGCAGGAGATCGCCAAACTGGACAAAGCCAATAAGGCAGGGTTTGCCAGCCAGGTCTCCCGCTTCGGTCCCGTTGTAGTTCTGCGTGATGGGGATGAGGTGGAGATTCTGGATAACATTTTCCGAGGCCAGCCTGTCATCAAAGCGCGTGCCGACCAGATCAAGATCCTGCGCAATACCCTGTACGGCAGCGTTCAGATATTCCCCGGCTCTGATGATGTCACCATAGAAGATAACCGAATTTTGAAGAGTCTCGGTGCAGGTATCCAGCTTGGCGGTTTATCGAAAGCGGATGCAAAAGAGCTGTACTCCGAAGGACGGAAAGCAATCTATGAAAAGCGCTATGCCAAATACGAGGCAGAGTCATCACCGGTAGCGGCAGCTGGTGCAGGGAGTGGAGTGATGACTGAGGCGGGTGACACTTCAGGGGCGAACATGAACACGAGTGTGTTGATGATGAAAGTGGATTCAGTCAACAGCCGTTACGCCGGCGGGATATCACGTGACTTGTTCTTCACGACTCGCCTGGTGCGCATCAGCAACAACCTGATCGGTGGCTGCCGTGGTAGTGGCATCATTACTACCAATAATATTGACGATTTGCAGGACTTCGGCAATCTGGAGGACGTAACCATCACCGGCAACCGGATCATCCGCTGCGCGCTGAAACCTGATTTGAAATTCGGACAGATTTTTATCGGCGGTGGGATTGTATTGACCGGGGTCTTTGACCTGGCAATCGAAAGCAATCTCATCGCTGAAAACGGCAGAAGCCTTCCTGCGTGCGGTATTTTTATCCTGGATGGTGGCGATATTTCCATTACCGATAATGTCGTTGCGGAAAACGGCGTGGCGTTTTCTGACCAGCTTAAGGATGAAACCGGCGCTGCAGATTTGCAGTTCTTCCAGGCTGGGATTGCAGCGCTGGGCGTGTTGGGGAACAATCTGAACCTGTTTGACTTTGCCAATAGCAAAAAGGACGCACTGGTTGGAATCCCTGCTTTGCGTGTGGATGGGAACGAGGTAACCAGCCCGGAGGGTCATGCCTTGATGGTGATGGCGCTCGGTACAACAAGTGTCCACGGCAACCTGTTCACCACCCGCGAGAGCCGAAATCAACCACCCATTCTTGGAGCTGCGATCAGTAATTACTTGAATCTGGGTGCCTGTGTGGCGATTCTTGATTATGGGATTTCCAGCATCATTATGGATTACCTGAACCTTGTGAACACCAGGGTGAACACGGAAATGAACGCTGCTTCCGCCGAGAATCCGTTGGCTTTCCTGCCAGATGGGCGCATCCTGTTCAACGACAACCAGGTCCTGTTCAAAACAGCAAGGGAACTGGGTGATGTGGCTGGAGCGGTGGCAATAAAGCAAAATGTCGAAATCGGACCCTTCTCTGTTCTGATGCTCTCGTTTGACGATATCAGCATGACCGGGAACCAACTCCTGGCATCCACACCGCCCTACTTGACTAAGAAAGCTTACTTGAAATTCATCAATGCAATGGCAATCGGGGTCACTTTGCGGGCAACGGGTAACTTCTTTAACGAAGGGATGTTCTCGGCATTGTTATCCTACTTCTCTTACGGTATGCTGAATTTGGCAGTTGGAAACGAAGCCGTCCATTACCTATTCCCGTTGGGCGCCAAGACCAAAGTGGAAAGCAATGTGACGTGGATATAAAATCGGATAGGATGAATACGGAGGTGCGTCATGGAAATTAATCAAACCTTTAGCGCAAAATTCGCAGGCGTTGATGCCAGTGAAGAGGAAGCCAGGTCCAAGCTGGAAAATTTCACTGCTCAAGCTTCCCGGAGCAGTGCTCCTGCTCTGAATGTTTTTGCTCAACTGCAGCAGAAACGCGCCCAGCGGCTTGAGGCTGCGGCTGGCAGTTTGGAAAAAGTGCTGGGTGCTGACCATCCGCAGGTTGTTGTGCTCAAACAAGCCGTTGTCTCTGCCGATGAGTTCAATGCCTATTACAAGGCGCAGGCGGATCGGGTTGAGAAACGCCCGAAACTTCATCAGAACGAGTGGATGGTGTACGGTCGCGTTATCGATGCAGCTGGCAAGCCGGCTGCCGGCTTGACGGTCCGGGTGTTTGACCGGGATCGTAAACTTGATGACTTACTCGGCATAACAGAGACCGACGAGTCTGGGGATTTCTTCGTGGTTTACCACGCTCGAGATTTCTTTGAGGTTGGTGAGAATGCTCCAGAACTTTATGTAATGGTTGAAGATGAAAATGGAAAATCGCTGTTCTCCTCCCGGGATAATGTCCGCCCTCAGGCAGGCCAATCGGAGTATTTCACCATTCAATTGGGCAAGGGAGCTGTAAAACCTGCAGCCAGGAAACGGGGCAGACCAGCGAAGGCTGTTACGGCCAAAATCAGCAGCGTGACTGTCTCAAAAGCAACAAATGCGGTCAAGAAGGCAAGCACGCTGCGAAAAAAGAAGAAATGACGTAATCTCACGGTGAGTCTTATGACTCGCCGTGAGTTATTAGGGGGATTGCAAGAAAGAAAGTGCCATCCTTCACATGCAACCGTAAAAATTTGGGACTATAATACGATGTAACCGGTTACATATTTCGCAGGGAGGTTGCAATAACCCTCATGGTGATCAACATGATATTGGAGGCGAAACAGATTCCGCTCACGGTGGATGGACTCTCCTCGCCTGCCTCCGCAAGCATCTGGTTATTCAATCCCGAGCACAAGGCTGAACAGATGCCCGACCAACCCTTCAGTAATGGCGACATGCTCACGCTGCCGCCCCAGTCCATATCGCTCTTCATCATAAAGTAGTGAGGTATTTCATGCTCAAGAAATCAACGCTCACCCTTTTGGTGCTTATCTGGCTTGGCTGGTGGATCGCCCTTTATGGGTTTCAATGGCTGGTCACCTCACGTTTGGATATTGGACGCCCGGATTATGCAGTGCCCTGGACATCATCTGAGACAAAGAAGTTCAGCAACAAGGGGAAGATTTACCTGTTGGAACCTTTCATGAATCAGCAGGTTGCATGGGATTCGGAATACTACCTGGGGATCGCAGTGGGCGGCTACGACGACCCTGCCGCGGGAAAGGCCCAGACGGCGGATGGTGAATACCATATCAAGAATTATGCGTTCTTCCCCTTCTACTCGTATGTGATGCGCGCCTTCATGCTCCCCCTGGGCTTGCTCGGCATGAATGCAATCGCAACAGCCACCCTGGCTGGGTCTATAGTATCGCTGCTGGGGACGCTGGCTGGCATGCTCGCTTTATATGACCTGACTCGTGATTTCTTCGACGATGACGGGGTAATCCGGACAGTGTTCTACATGTTGATTTTCCCAACCGGTTTTTTCCTGGCACAGATTTATACGGAGGGATTGTTCATCGGGCTGGCGTTCTGGGCGTTGGCGTTGATGAAACGTAAGGAACTGGTCTGGGCGGGTATTCTATCAGTACTCGCTTCGTGGACACGAGCGCACGGGGCGGCACTGGCGCTGCCAATGATGATCGCCTGGTTGACTATGATCGACTGGAAGAAACCCTTCCGCGAACAATTTTCCTGGAAATGGGCAGCGCTGGGATTGACAGTACTCATGCCTTTGGGAGCATATCTTATCTGGCGCAACTCGCCTCTGGGCGAGGGCTGGGCAGCCATCCAGCCCGGCTACTTCGGACGAGGGTTTTTACAGATCCCGGAATCCATCGGGTCCTGGATATATTCGCTGGAATACGCCGCTGGTGTAAAGCAATCCGGGATATATTACAGCCTCGAATTTTGCGCCATCCTGCTGGCTTTCGTCTCGGGGCTAGTGCTGTTGCGGAAATTTCCCGAAGTGGCGGCTTTCAGCCTGGCGGTGGTGGTCCTGTCGGTGTTCAGTGGTGCCGGCGCGGCGCAGAGTCAGGCGCGCTACATGATCATCGTCCCGGCGATGTATATCGTGCTCGCGATGCTGGGGCGAAACAAGGTCTTTGATCGCGTGTGGACGCTTACCAGCATACTATTAATGGGCATGTCCGTCATGTTGTATAGTTTTGATATGTGGGCTGGCTAATATCGCTGTATTCTGATGATTAGGTTTCCTCGGAGATTGTCACCTGTCTGTCAGTGAATGCTCCATTGAAATAAAGAACCGGCTCGGAAAAGCCGGTTCTTTTTCTTACGCATAATCGCTGCGCGCCTTTTCCAGCCGGGCGACACTATCTCTCATGCCTCCAGGGCGGTTGCGCTCCAACCAGATGCTCTTATATTCATCAATGATAGCTTTCATGTCCACATACAACGCAGCAGGCTTGATATCTTCCCTGCCGGACGCAAATCTGGCGCGCATTACAGCATGCCGCAGCATGCGCTCAGCCAGGCGGAACTCCTGATGGATCAGGTCTGAATCTGCACGAGCCGAACGGGCTTTTTCGAGCGGGGCAACGGCATCATCGATTGCTTTCCAAATTTTATCAAGCATGTCAACATTCAACCCGTTCATGACCATCCGCACCTCGTCCAACGGCCACTGAAGAATCCAGAACAACCAGGAGGAGTTGGGCGGTATGATCCCAGGAGTGAGGTAAATGTTGCCCATCTCATAGGCGACGCGTCCCAGGCTGCCAGTCGGGTCTTCGAAGGCATGCAGGCTCACCGCATGAGCGACGTCCAGTTTGCTGTTTGCTTTCAAAGCCCATGAATAAGCGGCACCCATCGCGAATCCAAGATAGCTCACCGGCAGGGTTTGCCAGTGTCCATTATCACCCCAGTCCGTGTTCAGGTAACCAGCCGCGCCATGTTTCAATCCGTTTTCCGCAGCGTTGAGCAGGTTTGCCAGTGCGTTATCCGTGCGCCCGGCAATCGAGTTCCACGAGGAAGTTCCCGGGCAGACGTAGAATTTAATTCCTGCCTTTTCAAACTGCGCTCCGTGTTCGTCAAACGAGTGCGAGGCTTCGTACCCCCACTCGAGCGCGATGACGTCGTCCGGAAGTTCAAGGATCAGTTCGGGGTGTTCAATGATGATATCGCCCCAGAACTGCATCTTCTTTCCTCGGGCTGTGACATCCTGATAAATTTTCCTAACGAAATCCAGGTAAACACGTCCACGCCCGACCCTTTTGACCAGTTCCTTGTTTTTACCCTGGCCGACGTCCAAAGTCTCATCGCACCCGACGTTGACCTGACTGCTGCTGAAATACGGTAGGTATTCGTCCAGGAGGCTCTTGACTAACTCGAAGCTGGCCGGGTCGGTGGGATTCAGACTGAAGGGTGTGTCGAAATGGGTGCCCCAGGCGTCCCAGCCATGGTCAGTCTCTGCCAGCGACGCGTAGCGTTTTATCTCCAGCCAGTGATCCATGTGTCCGAAAGTGTTCTGGTTGGGCACCAGCTCAATGAAACGCTCTCGGCAAAAAGCATCCAGTTCCATCATCTCTTGGCCAGTGAATGGTGAGGCTTTCGCCCACACTTCAGGATGCTGGTGATAGGCAAAGGTATGCTCAATATAAAGCTGGAACTGGTTGATCTTCCAGCCTGCCAGCCGATCAACCAGATCGAGCACCGTCTCCAGTGTGGGAACTTTATCACGGGAAACATCCAGCATCACGCCGCGTACGGCAAAATCCGGGCGGTCGACAACTGTCAGGCAGGTGAGCGAGCTGGTTTCCGCAGAGTACTGGTTAATGATCTGGATAAGTGTGGCCGCACCGTAAAAGATTCCGGAATCCGTTCTGGCGGTCAGGGTGATTTTGTCAGGAGCGATATCCAGGTTGTATCCCTGCTCGTGGGTGATGGAGGTATCTCCCGGGCAGATGGTCAGCCCGATCATTTCCTGTGGGACGGCACGGCTGGCGACGATCTCCCAAAAGACACCCAGGTTTTTCCGGAGCGCTGACTGGACGCGTTTTGCAGTGAACAACAGTGCATGCGGATCGGGTCCATCGAGAAGAATTAAACGCCCATCGGTGATCGGGAATTTACCCGGGCGGGTTTTCAATTGACGGGGGGTGGGCAGGAGCAGAAGTTTTTTAGGCATGAATTCCTCCAATCCGAATTATAGAACAAATCAACAAAGCGTGTATAGGCTGATAGAGTATCAACATCGTAATGCACATGGGCTGGCTGGGATACGGCTATAATAAATCTATGCGCTCGCTCTCCCCAAAAAAGCTTCAGTCTTATCGCGCCCGTACGTTTCACCTGCCGCCTGAACCCAGAGTAACCTCTCCGGAGCAGGCACTGGAGTTCGTCAATGAACGCGGTTTTATCTACTTCTGGCCAATCAAAGGTGTGGATTTACCCAGCCTGTGGGTGACTGTGGCGGGTGACCGCCCGGTTCCTGATGAGCACGACGACCCTGCTCACATCACCTGGAGCTGGAAAGACCAGGCACTTGGTAAGAAAATCTGGTATTACGCCAAAGTGTTGCGCCGCAAGGCGACGATCATCTCACTCGCGGTCGCGCCTTATTTTTATGCGTTGTCCGAAAATTTTGGCTCACCTGAGGAAGATTACCTTGTCGCTTACCATGAGGGACGGCTGACACTTGCGGCGAAACTGGTCTTTGAAGCTCTTCTCAAAGAAGGCGCATTAAATACGATTGACCTGCGCCGCGCCGCCCGTCTGACCAGCAAATCGAGTGATGCTGAATTCAACCGCGCGCTCGAAGTTCTGCAGGCTGATTTCAAGATCATGCCTATCGGTGTGGCTGAGGCGGGGGCTTGGCGATATGCCTTTATTTATGACCTCGTCGCCCATCATATGCCGGATCTGGTAAAACGCGCCCGTTCCATCGGCGAAGCCGAAGCGCGTAAGAAACTGGCTATTCTTTACATTTGTTCGGTAGGGGCGGCGCAACCACGCGATCTCAGCCGCTTGTTCGGCTGGTCGCCTGACTTAACCTTGCGGACAATCCACTCGCTGGAGGAGAGCCGGTTGGTCGTTCGTGCAAGTCACCCTTCAAAAGCGGAGGATTGGCTGGCATTACCAAAGTTGGTAGGAAAGGAGTAATCATGGATATCGCGATCATGGTTGAAGGTCAGAATGGGCTCACCTGGCCTCGCTGGCAAACCATTGCGCATGCTGTGGAGGAGCTCGGTTTTTCCGGTCTGTTTCGATCCGACCATTTCACCAATGCCAGACCACCGGATAGAGACTCGCTCGAATTGTGGGTTTCGCTGACTTGGCTGGCCAGCCATACCCAACGCATCGAGTTTGGTCCGCTCGTTTCTCCTGTTTCCTTCCGGCACCCGGCATTTACCGCGCGTATGGCCTCTGCGGTGGACGATCTATCCGGAGGACGGCTGGTCCTTGGGTTGGGCGCAGGCTGGCAGGAACGCGAACATGAGCTGTTCGGTTTTGACCTGCTAGACCCCAAAGCGCGTTTTGACCGCTTCGAGGAAGGGTTGCAAGTCATCACCCGCCTGTTCAACAGCGAGGAATCAGTGACTTTCGAAGGACGTTATTTCCAATTGCGGGGTGCTACCCTGCTGCCGCACCCAGCGCGTCCGGGCGGGCCGCGAATTGCCATAGGCGGTAATGGTCAGAAGCGGACGCTGCCTTATGTCGCCCGTTACGCCGGGGAATGGAATGCTGTTTATATCCCCGCGGAGCGGATTAAATCGCTGAATGAAAGACTGGACAGGTTATTGGAAGAAGCCGGGCGTTCGCGCGAATCGGTGCGCCGTTCGGCAATGCTGGGCTGTGTCTACGGGCAGACTTCTGCGCAGGTGCAGGAAAAACTATCCGCCAGAAATCAGACTTTCGAATCATTACGCCAGCATGGGGCTGCGGTGGGTACGGGGGAACAAATCCGGGAGCAGTTGGTCGAAGTTGAGTCTGCCGGGATCCAGCGAGTCATGCTGCAATGGCTCGATGTTGAGGATCTGGAAGGGTTATCTGCCCTTGCAAAAGAGATTCTATAAATGGAGAAAAACCTGTAACAACTTTAATACAATTTTATCGTATGATGTTATAGTAACTTAATTAAAAGGAGATTGGTATGCAACGAAGCAACCGTACATTTCTGGTGTTTGGTGTTTTGCTGATCCTGGCAGGCATATGGCTGTTCCTCGCACGCAATAATCCTGACTTGCAAACCTGGGCTAATGAAGTAATGGCGTGGCCTTTGAATATCGTCGCGCTTGGAGGTCTACTTTTCTTACTGGGTTTGATTCTGGGCGCGCCGGGCATGTCCATCCCGGCTGCCATCGTCGCAGGCATCGGTGGCATCCTCTATTACCAGAATCAAACCGGCGATTGGAAATCTTGGGCTTATATGTGGGCGTTGATTCCCGGATTTGTCGGTGTGGGGATTATCCTTACTGCACTCTTGGAAGTCAGGCTGGGTCCCGTTTGGTCCGGGCTGGATTTGATTTTGATCAGTGGTGTGCTTTACCTGATCTTTGCCTCATTCTTTGACGGTATCACCCTTCTGGGATCCTATGGACCGGCGATTTTGATGATTACTTTGGGCATTTATGTGCTCATACGCGGAACCCTGGTTGCGCGTAAAAAACAAGTATAGGAATAGCGGAGGATATATGTCAAGAACAGCGTTATTCTGGGGAATCGTGCTCATTCTGCTAGGGGGCATGCTGGGGCTTCAAGCTGCTGGCGTTATCTCGGGGTCGGTCTGGGGATATTTCTGGGCGGTCTTTCTGATCTTCCTGGGCATCTGGGTGATCTCAAGCATCTATTACCGACCTAAATTCAAAGAGGGGCAGCAATTAACAGTTGCCCGCAAGGACGCGCAAAAGGCTGAGATTTCATTTGCATTTGGCGCCGCGTCCTTGATCGTAAATGGCGGTGCGTCGCCGGACATGGTCCTGGAAGGAACATCCGGCACGACACTCGATTTAACTTCCCAATATTTCAATGACAAAGTCGCAGTAAAGATAAACGCGGGACCTTCTTTCATACCATTCCTGGGACCTGATGGCGGGTCATGGCGATTCCGGTTGAATAACGAATTACCGACGACTGTCACCATGGAATCGGGAGCCAGTTCCGTCGAATTGGATTTGTCGGATTTGAAAGTCAGTTATCTGAGAGTGGAAACAGGTGCCAGTTCTTATAAAGTAGTGTTGCCTGCGCATGCTGGTACCACGATCATGGAAGTCGAGGGCGGGGCTGCTTCCTTCGACATTCGCGTGCCTGAGGGTGTTGCTGCACGCATTCGAATTATGCAGGGGGCTTCTTCACTTCGAGTGGATGAGAAGCGCTTCCCGGTCACCTCTGCCGGCTATTACCAGTCGGCTGACTATGACACTGCGGAGAACCACGCCGAGATCACGCTCAGTGCCGGAGCTGGATCTTTCAATATCCATTAAACACTCATACCACAAGGAGATTTATTATGAAACGCCTCGACTTTCGACTTGCAATCGGCGGAATGCTGATATTGATGGGTGCGTTGATGCTGCTCCAGCAGTTTGGCATCATCAGCGGTGCGCTGAGTATTTTTTGGGCTGTTCTTCTAATCGCGACCGGGGTGGTCTTTCTGAGCGTTTTTGCTTTTAACCGTCAGCATTGGTGGGCACTGATCCCGGGTTTGACGCTGGTTGGTATAGGTGTCATACCATTGCTTCCGGGAGAGTACACGTATCTCGGTGGCTCGATCGTGCTTGGTGCAGTAGGCTTGAGCTTCTTTGGTATTTACCTGTCCAACCGTGAGCACTGGTGGGCGATCATCCCCGGGGGCGTGCTGGCGACGCTGGCATTTTGTGCATACCTGGCATTTCATGTCGGTGAAAAAATCTCCGGGGTCAAGATTGACGAAGTCGTGCTGGGCAGTGCGTTCTTCCTTGGGCTGGCACTCACTTTCTTCCTGGTGGCTGTCCTTCCAAATCCTCACGGAAGAATGAAATGGGCGTTCATCCCATCAGCGGCATTATTCCTGACTGCACTGACCGCTGCCAGTTTCCGCCTTCAGCAAGTCATGATCTATGTCTGGCCTTTTGTATTGGTCTTTGGGGGTATTTACCTGATCTATCTCTACTTCCGTAGTCGGAATTAGTATTCATAGAAAAACTCCGCAGGCGGGAAACCTCTTGCGGAGTTTTTTTGATTGTAAACGACATCCTCTTTGGCCGGGAAGATGATCTTTTCATCTTGTTAGGTAGGTTTCTCCAGATTATCTTATACCGCCTCAACTTGAGTGATCTCCGGGAAAAACTGCCGTACCGTTCCTGCCACCCAACCGTGCAAAGTCGCAGGGGATAGGGGACATCCGAGGCAGGCACCCCCCAGATGGACTTTGAGCGTATCTTTTTCCAGATCAACGTATTCAACTGAACCGCCATGGTAAGTCTCGATGTAAGCGCTTAATTGATCCAGAAGTGCTTTCAACTGTGCTTCCCGGGTCTTGTTATCAGAGAGTGTCGTGTCCATTTTATTGCCTCCATTAAATTGATTTGGCAATTCCATCCCTTTTCGCAGCATGGTACTGACTTGTTTTTGAGCATCCTTCCAGCGTGGTGAAACTGCGGTAGCGAGACGATCCATTACCATTTTACCAGTTTGTGGGTGATCAGCAACAAGTTGCCGCAGATCATCACCGCTTACCTTTAGCACAGAGACATCCGTTTTGCAGACCGCAGAAGAAGTGTAATTGCTGTTTCCCAGCACAGTTGACCAACCCAGTACATCACCATCTCGCAGCCGGGTCACCGTGATTTCAGAGCCATCATAAGGTTTATATTTTAACGTCAGCTCGCCTTTGATCACCAGATAAAGTGTATCAGCCGAATCGCCCTGAGAAAAAAGTTTTTCTCCTGTGGAAAACTCACCGGATGAAAAGAACGGCTCGATCAACTTTAGATCTGCCGGGCTCAGGTCACGAAATAGGCGAAACTCAGCAAGGTCATTGCACATTATAAGGATATTAATCAACTGGTTATGGGCTTTCCAGTGGCAAATATCATGATTGCATGGATATTTGTCCCATCATGGATATGACATTGTCTTGACACGTTACAACAGCATCTATGAAAGCAATTCCACCGGGAAAAATGGAACTCTCGGGTAGCGCATCTCAGGTATACTTTAATTGTAACTTTTTTGCTGAGGCTCCATCTAATGAGTGAACCTGACACGCGTGAAATATCCGTAGAAGCTCTTCGCGCTGGCGATCGAGACGAATTTGCCCGGTTTGTCGATATGTACTCCAGTCCAATCTATCGGTTGGGATTGCGGATGCTGGGTAGAGAACAGGACGCTGAAGATGTTCTTCAGAACACTTTCATAAAAGTGCTGCAATACATTGGTGGATTTGAAGAACGCTCCAGCCTCTCGACCTGGGTCTATCGCATTGCTGCCAATGAAGCGCTGATGATGCTCCGCCGCATGCGCCCAGAAGTCAACCTGGACGACCAGGGTAACCAGGATGACGATGACTTCGCCCCTGCTCAATTCGTGGATTGGGGTGCCCTACCGGAGGATAAACTGCTGACCGGTGAAGCGAAGAAGGTTCTTGATCGCGCAATCCAGAGGTTACCGGCAACTCTGCGGGTTGTCTTTATTTTGCGCGATATCGAAGGTTTGTCCATCAAGGAAACTTCCGACGCGCTCAACTTGACAGAAACGAATGTCAAAACACGCCTGTTGCGCGCTCGCTTGAATCTGCGCGAAAAACTATCGGTATATTATGGTAAACATTTCCCACGGGAGCTCGACAATGAGTAACCACAAGCATACCAATATGACCTGCGGCCAGCTTTTAGGATTACTTTCAGATTACTTGGATGGGTATACACATGACGAAGTATGCCGTGAAATTGAGCACCATATGTCTGAATGCCAGAATTGCCGCGTAGTAGTCGAT
>JBGOXG010000215.1:0-3668 GCA_041479025.1 Anaerolineae bacterium | reverse complement strand
TTTTCCACAGACTGGCTGTACCAGGCATTAACAGGGAACTGCGCAATGGATTGGTAGAGCATACGTCTGACGTCAGGTGCAAAGACCTGAATGCGCTGATTCCAGGTATCAGTGACATAAACCAAACCGTCAGCATCCACGGCCACACCAACAGGTTCGCTGAATTCCCCGGGATTAATTCCGGGAGAGCCAAACTGGGTGATGTACTGGCCTTCCTCATCAAATATCACAATGCGATTGTTCCCGGTATCGGCGACGTAGACCCGACCGCTGCCATCCACCGCAATACCGCGTGGACCATAAAAACTGTAAGGCGTGTCTGCCAGACCGGATACACCCCAGGTTTTCAGGAACTGCCCGTCAGACGTGAACTTCTGTACCCGGTGATTCCATGTGTCTGAGACAAACACATTACCATCAGGGGCAACCGCCACCCCCCAGGGTTCGTTAAACATGCCATCCGGGGCGCTGCCCTGACCGGCGTCAGCAAAACCGCCCCATGTCTGCAGAACCGTCCCATCGGTGCTGAGATGCTGTATGCGATGGTTGCGCGAATCCGCAATATACAGGCTGCTATCTTTACCCCGTGCGATCATGCGCGGTCCCTGGAATTGACCGGGCTCCGTACCGGGATTGCCGATCACACCATCTGGCTGGATCTGGACGATGGCATTTGCATAGGGATCTTCCGTCTCGACCACCGGGATCGCCGGCACACTGCCATAATTCCAGACTTGTGCTGCTGCATCCTTCCGGATGTAGGCGGTCATCTTCTCGCTGGGACTCCAATTTGTGAGAGTAAAACTGTCGCTGTTCTTAAGCTTTGCGTAATCGCTGAAATCGCGGTTATACCATATTTCCCAGATGGCTTTGCGCACCTCAGGATTGGAGAAGAAAGGTTCGATGTGACTCCATGCCCTTCGTAGGTATTCGCCGTACAACATGGGAGGAGCATCTGCGCCATTTTGAGCGATATATTCCCCGTTTATATTCTCCCATTTTAGATTCCAGTAATCCATATTAGGCCACCAAAGACGCATTAATGGGATTGGATAATAGTTATCCCGGATGATGGGTTTTACTTTTGGCTCATTTTCCGGACTGACCACAATGACCAACGCCCGGCGGATATCAGGCGTGGGATTCTTATCGAAATCGATCCGGTTCGGGTAGCGGCGCAAGTACCACCAATAGGGATACCTTACATTGTTGTCATAGGCGACAACAATATTATTGCCGCCAGCAGTTCGTTCGGATAAGTCCTCGATTTGTTTCAGTAGTGTTTTCGGGTCGCCTGCCGCATGAGCGTAGACGAGATACTCGGTCGCGTAATCGTAGTTTATAAAAGCAGCGCGGTAAGCGGCACGCATCGTCAGCACCGCGAGCAGGCCAAAGAAAACCAGTAATACCGCACGGGCATAATTACTGAAAGACCACTCACGCAAATTTGACCAGTGAATTGTCTGCACCAGCCAACCTATGGACCAGCCCGCTGCCAGGCATAAAGGCAAGGCGATATGGATGGTTAGCCAGGGCATTTTCTCGCCGGCAATTGAAAAAGCAACCAGCGTGCTGATTGACCAAAAGACGAGCAATGTCAGGGTTGGTACGGCCTGTTTTTCGCCCTCGAACGATTGGGCGCGGGCAAATGGCTGCTCAGGTTCAGCAATCCACAAGCGTTTGATCGCACCGATAAGGATCGCTGCCAATGTCCCGATGGCGGGAAGGAATTCGTAAATGGGAATCTGAATTAAAGCGTAGTAATACCATGGCTGGCTCCCGCGGTTCACCGCCTGTTGTTCCATCCAATAACCGAGCGCGCCCATGAAACCACCCGCGACCCCGACTCCATTATTGAAAAACGAGCTGTAGAGCAGGAAGAAGGGTATGTAGAAAATGGCTGCATGGATGAACCACTTCTCACGCTTCCACAACCAACCTATGGCAACAGCAAGGATGGTCAGAAGGCCGATGATGATGGCATCCCGAATAATGGAAGGATTATCGTAAGTAAGTGGATTACCGCCAGTCAGTTTGACCGGGAGCGCAGCGCCAAGCGGCAGGATCAATGTACCGAGCAGGATTAGCAGATCGAAGGAACGTTCCGACCGTAAACCTGCCACGCCGAGACCCTTGAAAAGGCCGACAACAGAAAAAACCAGCCCCGCCAATCCGCAGACACCAAGGATTGCAATCGTGATCAGCAAGGGCTGCGGGAGCGGTTTCTGCGTCACATAAATCCCTGCCGCGGCACCGAAGGTCAGGAGAGTTACCATCAACCCGATGAGGAAGTTGCGGAATTGGCTTTCGTCAGCCCAGCGTTTACGCGTAACCCGGTAAATTAAGTATGCGGTAAGAAAGAATAATTCCAGTGCTGCGAAAATGTATGAAGTAGCCTTATCGGTAAAGTGCAAAGCGTTGACCGCTGTGAAAAGGTACAGAATGGAAGGATTTCCATCCTCTAGATAGCGAAGGATGGTGTAGATGGTCAGCAGCGCCCAGACAACGATAAAACTTTCATTGCGTGCATAGCGACTATAAAAAAGCATATAAGGGGAAATCAAAAGAAAAATCCCACCAGCGATTGCCCCCGCCCGGCCAAGGTAGCGGCGGAAGAATATCAGCGTGAAGGCGATTGAAAAAATACCAAAAAGCGCGTAAGGCAGGCGAGATGTGAAATCGCTGTCTCCGAAGAGAAAGTATGAGAGCGCGATCATGTGGAACTGGAACGGACCGTGGGTGACCGGGTCATAGTTGTACGTACGTCCCTGGAAATAATCGTATGAAGGGACAACGTGATTGATCTCATCGTGGCTCATGGTTCGGGCTCCAAGATCTACCAGCCGGGAGACTATGGCCAACGCGATGAGTATGACGATCAAGAAAGTCTCGATATTCCAGAAGCGCGGGGAAGTTGATTTATCATCAGTCATGTACATTGGGATCCTCGATTATGGATTAAACCATTAAGCAGCCAGACGGACAACCCCCTGAGAGCAGTTTGTTTAGATTTCAATTCGAGAGACATTTTTCTATTCTTATTATTCTTTAATAATCATCGTTGGTAAATCGTATGATTCTTCGGTGTCGAAATATGATAAAATATATCTGATTTATTCGCCAAGTGAACGATCGCCACATGCGGGAGGTCCGGTCATGTCTGGCTTAAACGTTTCTTTATTGGGTAAATTCACAATTAAAAGAGAGAGCCATACTCTCGGGGGATTTCAGGCTCGTAAAGTCCAGGAGCTTTTCTGTTACCTGGCTCTTTTCCACGACCACCCTCAACCGCGTGAGACACTGGGCGAACTGCTTTGGCAAGAACAACCTTCGGCATGCTCAAGGAAATACCTCCGGCAGACCCTCTGGAAACTTCAATCCGCCTTGAATCCTGGCGCGGATGCTCCTGATTTGCTTGTTGACACGGATTGGATTCAACTCAGCCCCTCTGCAAACCACTGGCTGGACGTGGTGGAATTCGAACACACTTATAACCTGATCCGCGATAAACGACCACGTGATTTGACAAATGAGGATTTCCTGGATGCTCAACAGGCAATATCCCTTTACAAGGGTGATTTATTGGAAGGGTGGTATCAGGATTGGTGCATCTTTGAGCGTGAACGCTACCAGACGATGTATATCACCTTGCTGGATAAAATGATCCA
>JBGOXG010000223.1:0-3511 GCA_041479025.1 Anaerolineae bacterium | reverse complement strand
TGCCGTCATGAGGAAGTGGCCGGTGCGCTGTTCTGCAGCGAATGCGGTGCGCAGTTGGTTTTCTCAGATACCACGAATACAACCGCCTTCCCTGAAAAGAAGATGAAAATGGATGAACTCCCGGGTACAGCGCCGATGCAGCCCAACATGACTTCTACTTTGAGGGCGCGCATCCTGGTCCACATTATCGAGAACGGGAAGTTAATTCCAGTGCCTGACAAGACGGAGTTCACCGTTGGACGAGCCAGCGAAGGCCAACCCATTACGCCGGATGTTGACCTGGGAGAATTTAATGCTTTTGATTACGGCGTATCGCGCCTGCATATTGTCGTTCGCCTGACTGGTGAGAAGTTGACTGTGATGGACCTGGGCTCCTCCAACGGGACATTCATAAATGGCATTCGATTGTCATCCAATAGCGAACAAGTTATCAGCAGCGGGGACGTGGTTTCACTCGGTAAATTTCGCATCCAGATTCTCGTTAACAGAAATACTTAAAAGGTGACCTATGCCAACGGTATTGATCCATATTGTGAACGAAGACCCCGTGTTGGGTGAAGTTGAAAACTTGCCTGGTCCTACCGATTCGATCATTATGGTCAGCAATCCACGCAAGCGGGATGGCAAGGACTTGCCCAATATCGACCAGAAGGTAACCAACGTCATCTGGCCCATCAACCGGTGTACGTTTATTGAAGTTATTCCCGGTGGTGAAGAAGAGCAAATCATCAGCTTCGTGCGTGAGTAATCCATGCCAGAAGAATTCGAGCGCCGCCGTATTCTCGTGATAGATGACGAAGAGCGGATGGTACGTTTCATCCGCTTGAACCTGGAGCATGATGGTTTTCTCGTTAATGATGCATTTAATGGGAAACAAGCCATCCAGCGTCTTCGGGACGCCACCCCGGATCTGATCCTGCTCGATGTGATGATGCCCGATCTCGATGGTTTCGAGGTGTTGCAGATGATCCGCGAGATCAGCAACGTGCCAGTCATCATGCTGACTGCCAAGGGTGAGGAAGATGATCGCGTGCGCGGATTGGAACTTGGTGCGGATGATTACGTCACAAAACCCTTCAGCCCGCGCGAATTGGTCAGCCGGGTCAAGGCGGTTTTGCGCCGCACTGAAGGTGCCAGCGGTTCGATGCACGGTTTGATCGAAGTGGACGAGCACCTCAAAATGGATTTTGACCGCCGTGAAGTATGGAAGAATGGCAAGATCGTCAAACTGCGCCCCACAGAATACCGCCTGCTCTACCACCTTGTCCAGAATGCCGGCTGGGTGGTGTCCCATGACCAGCTGCTGGCAAAAGTGTGGGGCTACGAATATCGCGACGAACCTCACTATGTACGGTTGTATATCAACTACCTGCGCGAAAAGCTGGAAGATGATCCGGCCAATCCTATATATATCTTGACCGAGCGCGGCGTGGGCTATCGCTTTGTGGATTTCCGGAGACAAAAAGAAGAAACATAAAGTTTGCGCAAATTTACCGGGAACTTCTAACAAAAATATTATTCAGAGCTTGCGTTTTTCTAACGCAGGCTCTGAATAATTAGAGGTGAATAAACCATTTATCGACAGAGAAAGGAGAGTCAACTATGTCTAACTTAATCCAATGGGAACCTGTCCGTGACATGATGACCCTGCGAGATGCGATGGATCAGCTCTTTGACGAGGCCTTCACCCGTCCGATTGGCATGCTGGATTTTAGCGTGCCAGCCATTGACCTGTACCAGACCACCGACAATGTTATGGTCAAAGCTGCCCTCCCCGGCATGAAAGCCGATGAAGTGGAAATCTCTGTCACCGGGGACATGCTCACTCTCAAAGGTGAGATGCACCAGAAAGAAGTACGGACCGATGTTGCCTACCATATCCGTGAGCAGCGTTATGGCCGCTTTGAGCGCAGTCTGAAATTGCCTACCGAGGTGCAAAGCGATAAGGCAAAGGCTGAGTTTGAGAATGGTGTTCTGACCATTACCCTGCCGAAAGCCGAGCTGGTGCGCCCGAAGACGATCACCGTCAAAGCCAAATAAGAGTAAAAACGACCGGGGATAGTTCCCCCGGTCACCTGTTGGTAAACAATGCCTCTTTATGATTATTCCTGCTCCATTTGTGGAGCGGCATTTGAACAAAAGATTCCTTATGGCTCCAAACCGTCCAAGGTGGCCTGTCCTCAAGGGCACCTCCAGGTGCAGCGGTTGTATTCTGCCCCATCGGTATTGTTCAGAGGGCCCGGATGGTATGTGACCGACCATAAAAAACAGGAGAAGGGTGCTGCACCGATGGCAGAATCAAGCTGACGGGAAAATGGATCCCGATTCAGGTCCAAATCATATAGCTAGCGAAGTGGGGTTGGAGGGTCATCCAGCCCCACTCTTGTCATCCCCCCTTCTTTAGACTATACTTCTTTTACCACCAATTGGAGGTAAAAGAGAAATAATGGCGAAACAGAGAATTTTACTCGTGGATGATCATGAGGTGGTCCGACTGGGATTAAAGTCTCTTCTTGACCGGCATCCTCAATTCGATGTGATCGGAGAGGCATCGTCAGCCCGTGAAGCGCTTGAACAGGTCAATACCCTTTCGCCGGATGTCGTCGTGATGGATATCCGCTTGCCGGGGACGTCCGGTATCGAAGCATGTGAGGATATCATCCAGAAACACCCTGGTACAAAAGTGATCATGCTCACCTCGTATGCCGAGGACGAGATGCTGTTTTCGGCAATTCGTGCCGGCGCATCAGGTTACATTTTGAAGCAGATCAGCAGCGATGATCTGGTGCGGGCGCTCGAAGCTGTCGGACGCGGTGAGGCATTGCTCGACCCGGCGGTGACGCAGCGTGTTTTTCAGGAAGTGCGCAAGGCGGTCAAGGAAGAAGAAGCTTCGGCATTTGCGCATTTGAGCCAGCAGGAGAAGCATGTTCTGTTGCTCGTCTCAGAAGGCAAAACCAATCGTGAAATTGCCAAGGCGCTGTTCCTCGGTGAGGGGACGGTTCGCAACTATGTTAGCAGCATCCTCTCGAAACTGGGAGTCAATAACCGCGCTGAAGCCGCGGCTTACGCCGTCGAGCATAACTTGAGGGAATATATTTCCGTGTGACAATGATGACTTAAACAATTAATCGCCAGCTCGAGAGAGCTGGCAGTTTTTCTTAATATCCGGGAAATTGAAAAGGTAATCGCTTGTATAATGAAAAAGTCTGTTCATTTACTCGCGTTGAGGTTTTTGATCGGTGCAGTGAATCAAACACTTCATTTGTTCAGTTAAAAAAAGATCTGATACCATGTCTCCAGCTAACCGCCATGCTCGAACGGTGGTCATCGTTTTCAGCCTGATCCTGCTGTCACTTCCTTCCGCTTGTGTGCCTGCTCCCAGTGTGACAACGCCTTCACCTTTCCCTGAAATGACACCCACCACTGTCTCCGAAATGACGCCCACAACCTCCGCCCCACCTGAGAAACCTTTCCGCATTATCGGCTATTTCACAGATGCCGGTATCGTTGA
>JBGOXG010000018.1:0-22206 GCA_041479025.1 Anaerolineae bacterium | reverse complement strand
TCAACACAGTGGGCGCTGAAATGGAATCCGTGCATCTGCGCGCCGCGCTGGGTGAGGCGATGAGACTGGCGACGGAAGTGAACCGTTATCTCGACGCCAACGCCCCATGGACGACCATCAAAACCGACCGGGATGCCGCCGCGCTGACCATCTACACCGCTCTGAAGGCCATCGACTCGCTCAAAGTGCTCTTTGCACCCTTCCTGCCGTTTACGTCAGAACGACTGCACGGATTCTTCGATTACGAGACTCCGCTGTTTGGCGAGCAATACACAGAGATAGTCAAAGACTCGCTCGGCGAGCATACGGTGTTGAGATATAGAGCCGCTTCTGGTCAGAGACCAGAAGCTAACGTGCAATGGAAGCCAAGCGAGCTGAAACCTGGCGCGAAACTAAACCAACCGGGGCCTTTATTTAAGAAGCTTGAAGAGAAAGTGATTGAGGAAGAGCGGGCGAGGCTTGGAAAATAATTCAAACATGGGCGACCTGCCAAGTCATCTATATTCTTAAGCATTGTCACCTACTAAACTTCACAACCCTCAGCCAATCGGGCAATTGCTCAATCAATCCCTTCATCACGGCTTTTGTTCTCTCTCGAAACAACGCGATATTCCCATAGGCTTCGCCTCCCTGCCCCCCGACAAGGTCTGTGACCCCGCGCAGTATGAGACAGCGCACGTTGTTTTTCTGTGCCACCCAGGCGATCGCCCCCGATTCCCAGTCGGCTGCAACAGCGCCATACTGCGCCACCAGATGAGGGATATCCTCCACCACAATATCCCGGTCCGCTGAGACCAGCAAACCTCTCCGGACGGGATGGGGATAAGGCTGCTTGAGCCACGACAGGTCAAGCTCGGTAGTGTAATGCGCAATCGCTTCCGCGCCGTCCCCCATCTGCTCGAGGATGTCGTAAACAATGGTGCGCTCCGCCAGGATCACAGTACCCGTTTCAATGGAGCCGGCAAATCCGCCGCAGGTACCGATATTGACCAGCAGGTCTGGGTTGAATTGATCGAGGACGTATTGGGCGCTCGCCGCTGCCGATATTTTCCCCCAGCCGCCGTGAAAGAAACGTACATCGTCATGTTCGAACCATTCACCCACGGGCGTGGATTGAACGACGGATGCGGGAAGCAAGTCGCGAGTGGCGCGCCATTCGGCATTGGCGGAGATAATGACCACCGTTTTCATGACCCGCGAAAATCCCCCTCCAACGAACCCGATCCCTTGAGATAATCCACAACAAACTGCAATGCCGCATCTGCAGAATCGGCTTTGTTCTGGTTCCGGTCACCGTCAAAGCAATAGACGCGCGCCCATTCTCCATCCGGTGCTGAAAACCCGATCCAGGTGGTGCCGACGGGTTTATTCGGCAAGCCTCCACCGGGACCGGCGATCCCGCTCACGCTGACAGCGATTTCCGCGCTCAAGACTTTTCGGAGACCGCGCGCCATCTCAAGCACGGTTTCCCGGCTGACTGCACCATAAACCTGAAGCGTGTCCCAGCGCACGCCGAGCAAGGCGACTTTCGCCTCGTAAGCATACGCCACAACCCCTCCCAGATAGTATTCAGACGAACCGGGGACGTTCGTGATGCGGTCACCGATCAAACCGCCCGTGCAAGATTCAGCGGTCGCCAGCTTTAACCGGCGTAAACGGAGCAAATCCCCTATCATGAATTCGAGTTGGTTACCCACAGGACGGTCCTTTGCCAGGCAGGAATCTGGCGGGTTCATTTTACAGGGGAACGGGAGGGATGGCAAGACGATGCCTGCTCCAACCGTGCTAAAATTATCCCGATGGAAATAACCGACCACCTCAAAGGCATCCTCGACACGCTCCCGGCAAAACCCGGCTGTTACTTGATGAAAAACGCCGAGGGCACCATCATTTATGTCGGCAAGGCGATCAACCTCAAGAACCGCGTGCGCTCGTATTTCCGCGCGGATACCGGTCACGACGCCAAGACGCGCCGGTTGGTGCGCGAGATCTCTCATATCGAATGGATCGTTATTGGCTCGGAACTGGAAGCCTTGATCCTTGAAATGAACCTGATCAAGCGCCACCGGCCACGCTATAACGTGCGCCTGAAAGACGACAAGCGCTATCCCTATATCAAAATCCACTGGGGGGAACCGTATCCCAAAGTCACCGTAACCCGCCAAATGGTCGAAGACGGTTCGCGGTACTATGGGCCTTATACCTCCGCCTGGGCGGTTTACCAGACGCTGGATGTGCTGCGGCGCGTATTCCCCTACCTGACCTGCGACCGCGAAATCACCGGGCAGGACAAACGCGCCTGTCTTTACCACGACATCAAACTGTGCACCGCGCCCTGCATTGGCGCGATATCCCAAGACGGCTACCGACAGATGATCAACGACCTGATGGAATTCCTGCAGGGTCACAGCGAGGCCATCGTCGAACGGTTGCAGCAGGAGATGGACAAAGCCTCCGAGGATTTGCGCTTCGAGAAAGCGGCTGCAGTCCGTGACCAGTTGAAAGCCATCCAATCCATCATCGAGCGCCAGAAGGTGGTTTTTGCCTCCGATTACAAAGACTCGGATGTGATCGCGATGGCACGCGCGGACGGCGAAGCCTGCGTGCAGATCTTCTTCATCCGCGGCGGGAAACTGATCGGGCGTGAATACTTCATCCTTGAAGGGACCGAAGACACCGCGGATGCCGAAGTAATGTCAGGCTTCGTCCAGCAATTCTATACCGAAGCCGCTTCCATTCCGCAACAGCTGCTCCTGCCCCAGGAAATTGAAGAAGCCCAGATCATCAGCCAGTGGCTCAGGTCGCGGCGCGGTGGCGAAAAGGTGGAACTGTCCGTCCCCAAGGGTGGCCAGCCGCAGGAATTGGTCCAGATGGCCGCGGAAAATGCCGCTGAGACATTGAAGGCGCTGCGCGCGCAGTGGCAGGCAGACACCCATAAACAGGAGCAGGCGCTGGCTGAACTGCAATCCACGCTGGCGCTTACCACCCCGCCAAACCGCATTGAATGCTACGATATTTCCCATATACAGGGTGTCGCGACCGTCGGGGCTATGGTGGTTTTCTCACAGGGCGTCCCTGACAAGAAGCTTTATCGAAAATTCAACATAGACAGCACCAGCCTTGGCGCGCCGGACGACTTTGCCAGCATGGAGGAGATCCTGACGCGGCGTTTCAAAAGGTGGCGCTCGGCACAGGAGATCAGCGGGAATGATCCGGGTGCCAAGCCGGATGCTTCCTTTGCATTTTTACCCGACCTCATTATCATTGATGGGGGTAAAGGCCAGCTTAGCCGTGCGGTCAAGGTCCTGGATGAGTTCAACCTGTCCGGCAAAGTCCCTGTGGTGGGTCTGGCCAAGCGCGAGGAGGAGATATTCTTTCCCAACAAATCCGATTCACTGATGCTCCCCCGTCACTCGCAGGCGCTCTATCTCGTCCAGCGCATCCGGGATGAAGCCCATCGGTTCGGGATCACCGCCCACCGCAAACGACGCACAAAAATCGGGATGGCCTCTCAACTGGACAGCATCCCCGGAATCGGTCCGGCGAAGCGAAAAGCCCTCTTGAAACATTTCGGAGATGTGGATAAGATACGTATGGCGACCACGGACGAGTTAATAGCCGTACCCGGCATCACGGATGCCCTGGCGCAAAGCATCAAATCACACCTGGAATAGTCGGATGAAAAAAATCTGGATTGTGGACGACGACGACGAAATGGCAAAGGCCATCAAGCTGATGTTGAAAATGCTGGATTTCGAAACCCGTCACTTCTTAAATGCGCGTTCCGGGTCGAAAGCCTTGCTGGACGGAGGACGCCCCGACCTGTTGATCCTGGACATCAACATGCCTGAAGTTTCCGGGCTGGATATGTTAGAATTCGTCCGCCGCCGCTCAGAGTGGAATGACCTGCCTATCATCATGCTTTCCTCGGAAGCAGCGGATGTCCAGGTTGACAAGGCGCTTTCACTGGGCGCGGACGCGTACGCGTTCAAGCCGGTAATGATCGACGAATTGGAGGCGGCGTTGAACAAGGCCTTTCAAAAACATCAAGTAAAATAATGCTTCATTACTAATTATTATGATTTAAAATTTCCAAATAATACAGAAACTATACTCAAGAGGATTTCAAATGACCAGTAAGACCGCAAAATCAAGAGCAGTATCAAAACCCAAAATGGATACGCACCAGCGGCGCATGAAATGGCTTCAGACTGCGTTCATCGTGATCTCAGCCCTTTTAGTTCTGTCCATGGTGCTCGCAGCAGTGATCAACCGATAAAACGAGTAAGGACATCATGGAGACACCTTTCGAGGTGGTATAATCGCGGGACGCGGTGAAACTTGCCGCGTTTCTTGTCGCAAATTATTTTAATCCTCTGTCACACGAATCAACTAAGGAAACATGCTCGATAAACTCACTGGAATTGAAGACCGCTATGCGGAACTTGACCGCTTGCTCATGGAAGTCGGGAACGATTACCAGCGCGCCGGCGAACTCAACAAGGAACGCATTGAGCTCGAAACCATTGTCGAAAAAGCTCGCGGATACCGGCAGGCGCTGAAGCGTTTGGAGGAAGCGCGTGTCATCCTTCAATCTGAACAGGATGAAGATCTGCGCTCTCTGGCTGAACTGGAGATCAGGGAACTCGAACCTCAGATCAGCAGGCTGGAGGGTGAACTGAAAGCCCTGCTCGTGCCAAAGGATCCTCGAGACGAAAAAAGTGTAATCGTGGAAATCCGCGCCGGTACAGGCGGAGACGAGGCCGCCCTTTTCGCTGCGAACTTATTCCGCATGTATACCCGCTATGCCGAACGCCAGGGATGGAAATCCGAGATCATGTCCGCCAACGAAATCGGGATCGGCGGCTTCAAGGAAGTTACTTTTGAGATCAAAGGGCGTGGGGCATTTTCCAAACTCAAATACGAATCGGGTGTGCATCGCGTACAACGGGTCCCGGCAACTGAGGCGCAGGGGCGGATCCATACTTCCACCGCCACGGTAGCCGTGCTGGCGGAAGTGGACGACGTGGAAATCCATATCCCCGACTCCGACATCGAGATTGAAGTCTATCGCTCATCCGGTGCCGGTGGGCAAAATGTCCAGAAGAACTCCACTGCCGTCCGTCTGACTCATAAACCCACCGGGATGGTCATCACCTGCCAGGATGAACGCTCCCAATTGCAGAATAAGTTACGTGCCCTGGCAGTGCTGCGCGCCAGATTGTATGAGCTGGGAGTGGAAAAGCGCCGCAATGAGATCGATTCCAACCGCCGGTCGCAGATCGGCTCCGGCGAGCGCAGCGAGAAAATCCGCACGTATAATTACCCGCAATCCCGCGTGACCGATCACCGAATCGGTGTTTCATCCTATAACCTGCCAGTGGTGTTGGACGGTGATATTGACATATTTATTGAAGAGCTGTCCACTCGCGAAGAGGCTGACCGGCTTTCAGTCGGTTCAACTGAGGATGACGAATAATCAGGGATGACTCAATGAGTCACCCTTTTATTTAGGATTTATCAATCAAACACCCTCAAACACTGCATTCAACCATTATCAATAAATTCTGAGTCCATGAACATTCAGCAAGGATTAGTACAAACAACATCCCGGCTGGAATCACTCAGCGACACACCCGCCCTCGATGCGCAGGTCTTGCTGGCTCACATCCTCACCAAACCGCGCACCTGGGTGCTGGCGCACCCTGATCAAGAACTGACTGCTGAACAGCAAGACACCTTGCATACCTCAACCACCCGCTTCGCGAACGGTGAGCCGCTACCTTACTTACTCGGCCACTGGGAATTTTACGGACTGGATTTCGAGGTCTCGCCGGATGTATTAATCCCGCGCCCCGAAACTGAATTACTGGTTGAGAAAGCGCTGGATTGGCTCGAACGTCACCCGGACTCGCGATCCGCTATTGACGTTGGAACCGGCTCCGGCTGCATTGCCATTTCCCTCGCGACAAGAATCCAAAACCTTCAAATGGTTGCCACAGATATTTCTTCCCGGGCACTGGCAGTTGCTCAACGTAATGCCGTAAGATTTTCTGTCGCTGAACGGATTGATTTCGTTTGCTGCGATATGCTCCCACCTGCTGATCAATCTTTCGAATTGATCGTTGCCAACCTTCCTTACCTCCTCACCGATACGATGAAGACTTTGTCAATCTATGGGAGGGAACCTGCTCTGGCGCTGGATGGTGGCAGGGATGGATTGGATCTGATGCGACGGTTGATCACGCTTGCTCCTGAATACCTTTCTCCGGGAGGAATGGTCCTGCTGGAAATTGAATCCAGACAAGGAACGGCTGCGCTCTCACTCGCCTATGACACTTTCTCTCATGCCTCTATCCACTTGCACCGTGATCTTTCAGGGCGTGACCGGCTGCTTGAAATTCAGACCCATGCCGGGACAGATCACCTTTCATAATATTGCCCGGTTACAAAACTCCCAAAATGCGCTAATATTGAGTCATGCAAACACTTATCCTACCTATTACCGACTCCAATTCCCTTGCCCATGCGCTGGATTTACTGACTGGCGGAGGCCTTGTAGCTTTTCCCACGGACACCGTTTATGGTCTTGGCGCACTGGCGTTTGATGCGAATGCGGTCAGCAAGATTTATGTGGCAAAAGGACGTGGTCAGGAGAAAGCCATTCCTATTCTTATCAGCGATTTGGATCAAATCCATCGTGTTGCGGCAGGGGTGAACCGCCTTGCAATAACCCTGGGGAAAAAATTCTGGCCGGGTCCGCTGACCATTGTCGTTCCACGCCATTCATCAATTCCCGATGTCGTTTCACCACTGCCAACCGTCGGTATTCGAATCCCAAACTTGAACGTTACCCGTGAGCTTCTTCGCCTGACCGGTCCTCTGGCTGTCACCTCAGCCAATGCCTCAGGACAGTCCAGTCCTTCCACGGCAAAAGGGGTGCATGCTCAATTGAATGGCAAAATCCCTCTGATATTGGATGGCGGAGTGACTCCAGGTGGAATTCCATCCACCGTGGTGGACTGCACT
Organism: Anaerolineae bacterium; assembly: GCA_041479025.1. Taxonomy (GTDB): domain Bacteria; phylum Chloroflexota; class Anaerolineae; order Anaerolineales; family Villigracilaceae; genus JBGPQJ01. The sequence continues at coordinate 15,177 of JBGOXG010000018.1, read as the reverse complement.
GGCGAAGAACCGGTCATCCTGCGGGAAGGACCCATCACGCTGGAGCAAATCCTGTCTGCAATCGAATAATTCTAATGGTGCATTAAGTTCTGCCTCATATTCTCTTTAACTGAAAACGTATAATAAAGACAAGCATTCTTCTCAACAAACCGCCGGGCTCTGGGCAAGCCATCAGGCGGTTTGGGGTTTAAAAATCCCCGATTTCCATGGACAGAAATCGGGGATTTCCTTTGAGATTATTTGAGCAGCTCGAGCGCCGCACGGGTAATGTCACCCGTCGAGGGCAGGATGGCATCCTCAAGCATTTTCGAATTTGCGATTGGCAGCTCGAGCGCAGCCACACGGCTGACTCTCAAGCCCGGAATTGCAGCTTCGGCTGCACGTGCAGTTACTTCCGCCCCCCAGCCGAGGGTCAGACTACCCTCTTCAACAGTCAACAAACGATGCGTATGCTCAAGCGAGTCAATCATTGGAGTTAGTTCGAACGGGCTTAATTGCGAGAATATTACTATCTCCGAAAAAACCTCGTGCTCAATCATCAATTCCAATGCTGCCTGGCGAGCCAGCTCGAAATTATAACCATAGGTGGTAATGGTCAGTGCTGGTTTGTAGGCACTTCGCAAGACAAAATAAGGGTATGCCCCTCCCCTGCTCTCAATCGTCCAATCCAAAAGGTCTCCCCGACCTGCCTCAAGAAGTGTCCGTGTGTAAAGCAGCTTGTGTTCCACGAATAACACCGGGTCATCTTCCGCAATGGCAGCGAGGAGTAATTCAGCGGGGTCGCCGAGGGAATTGGGGGCAATCACTTTCAACCCCGGCACGCCGAGAAACATCTTTTCCAGGGACTGGCTGTGGGTCGGGCCGTAGCCACGGCGTCCGCCCATCGGGGTGCGGACCACGATCGGTACTCGCACCTGGTCGTTGTACATCCAGCGGAATTTCGCGGAATGGTTGACCAGCTGGTCAGCGATCAAGGTGACGAAATCTCCGAACATGATCTCTGCGACCGGGCGCAGGCCGCGCAAAGCCATGCCGGTGGAAATGCCGACGATGGCGGATTCGGAGATGGGGGTGGTCAAGACGCGATCAGGAAATTTGGTGCTCAACCCGCGTGTGACTTTAAACGCACCGCCATACGGATCGAGGATGTCCTCCCCGATGATGTAAACGCGTTCATCATTTTCCATCGCAGAATGCAACGCGAAATTTAGCCGTTCAAGGACAGTCGGCGTCATGAGCTTGACGGACCTTTCAATTCAGGAAACGGGTCCGCAGCTGCGCGGACGAATGCATCTTCAATAATGGCGGAAATTTCGAGTTCCACCTTTAGCAATTCCGTCTCTGAGAAACGTTTGCCGTGAATGGTCAGAGGGTCCTTTTCCTTATATCCAGCGATTTCCTGAGGGTCACGCACATCGTCACCCTTGGAATGGGCAGCGAAGCGGTAGGTATTGAGCACCAGACCGGCGGGTCGTCCAGTCCCGCGGACATGACCGATAGCTGTCCTCGCCGCCATTTGGATTTCCAGGACATCGCTGGTATCGCGCTCCCATGTCTCCATCCCAAAGGCGGCAAAGCGCGCCGGAATCGAGCCGGCTACGGCCAGGGAAACAGGGGTCGTTTGTGCGTAACGGTTGTTTTCGACTACATATAAAATCGGGAGCGACCAGAGGGAGGCGATGTTGAGGCTTTCATAGAGCGCGCCTTCACCAAGAGTGCCATCGCCCAGAAAGACCAGGACAAGATTACCGCTTTTCATGGCTTTTTCAGCGAACGCCATGCCGGTCGCGACCGGGACGATGCCGCCCTGGATTCCATTCGAATAAAAATTCCGCCAGTGGATATGCTGGCTGCCGCCTCTCCCACCCACCAGGCCGGTCGCTTTGCCCATCAGTTCTGCTGCCAGCCTGTAGGGGTCGCCCCCGTAGGCCAGGAAATGCCCATGGCAGCGGTGGTTGCTGAAGATGACATCCTCCGCTTCAATTTCTGTAAAAATCCCGGCTGCGTCTGCTTCCTGACCGATATAGGCATGAGTCGTCCCCACCAGCCGGCCAGTGGAAAACTCGTCCAGCATGCGCTCCTCGAAGCGGCGGATAAGCAGCATGATTTGGTACAGGCTAAGTTCGTCGGACATGCGGACGAAATTATAACCCACCTCGTCACAAGAACAGCGCGGGGGATGAAAAATCTGCTATTGCTCTGCGTTTACCCCCTTATTGGTTATGCGCACAGCACCCTTAATGGACGTGGTATAATGCCTGCGCTATGAGTCCGGAAACAACCAATTCTAAAATCTGCCCAACCTGCGGCACAAGGCTGAGTGAAACGGCCACGCGCTGTCTGGTGTGCGGGGCCGAAATCACCCCCGCTGCAGAAACGAAGTCGATAAGAACCGTGCAGGGCAGTCGCATGCCCACCGTGACGCTTTCACTTCCCGCAGCCCTGGGCTTGCTTGCCCTATTCATCATCGTTGGCGCAGTCCTCGTCGTCCTGGCATTAAGGGCGACCGGCACGGTTACCACACCGACCCAGGGGCCCACTCCCACTGACACGGCAACCATTACCGTCACGCCCAGCGAGACGCCCACTCCCACTATTGTCCCCACCCCAACGGAACAACCACCCTTTGAATACACCGTCGCATCGGGTGACACCTGTACATCCATTGCCCTGACCTTCAAGGTTTCCGTGCAGAGCATCATCATCATGAACAACTTGCCTGCCGCATGCAACAACCTTTTCATCGGCCAAAAAATCAAAGTCCCCTACCCAACCCCCACCCCGCCTCCGGCTGCAACCTCCACTCTTGAACCTGCGAAAGCAACCCGGGAGGCCTGCGACAAAGTGGAGTATACCGTGCAGAGCGGTGACACTCTATCAATTATCGCTGCCAATTATGCTGTTTCCCAGGAAGCCATAAAAGAATTCAACGGGTTGACGACGGATATGGTTTACATCGGGATGAACCTTTCGATCCCTTTGTGCAAGCGCGCGGCAACGCCCGGACCTTCTCCCACACCGACCATCCCGCCGCCCTATCCCGCGCCAAACCTGCTGCTTCCGGCAGATGGCAAATCCTTCACTCTGGCAGATGATACCGTGACGCTGCAATGGGCGTCGGTAGGAATACTGCGTGATAACGAGGCGTACCAAATTATCGTTGAAGATGTTACTGACGGCCAAGGGCGAAAGTTGGTGGATTACGCCAAGGATACAAAATACATCGTGCCATCCACGTTCCGTCCAAATGACAGCATCCCGCATGTGATGCGCTGGTATGTGATCCCTGTCCGGCAGGGTCCCACCGACGAGCAGGGTAATCCCACCTGGCTCACGGCAGGAGCGCAATCCCTCCAGCGTGTGTTCTCATGGATGAGCGTCGCTGTTCCGGGAACACCCAGCCCGTGATAATGAGCAACAACCAGAATTTGATGACAAACCTCCCTGATAGAAACGGGGAGGTTTTGTTTGCTGTATAATCCTTTTAGGGAAAGTCTGTTCTTATGGGTTCAGGAGTACCAATGGACATCCGCTCATTCAATCGAGATGCTTGGAACAAACAAGTCGAATCCGGCCAGAATCCCTGGACACAACCCGTCAGTCCTGAAATCATTGCATCAGCTCGGCGGGGGGAAATTTCCGTTTTACTCACAGAACAAAAGCCTGTTCCAGACGAGTGGATTCCCCCTCTGAAAGGGCTGGACGTGCTATGCCTGGCATGCGGCGGCGGTCAGCAAGCCCCCATTTTCGCAGCCGCAGGTGCGAACGTCACCGTACTGGACAATTCGCCCAAACAGTTGGAGCGCGACCGATTTGTCGCCAAGCGGGACGAGCTCCGGTTGATCACCGTCGAAGGTGACATGCGCGACCTGTCCATTTTCGCAGACGAATCGTTCGATTTCATTTTCCACCCTGTCTCCAACGTTTTTTGCCCTGATGTTCTTCCGGTTTGGCGAGAAGCCTTCCGGGTGTTGCGTTTTGGCGGGACCCTGTTGGCAGGGATGATGAACCCATTTTACTATATCTTCGATATCTCCAAGATGGATGAAAACGGCATCATGGAGGTTAAGTATTCAGTCCCCTATTCCGATGCCGAGAGTCTGTCACCTGAAAAATTGCAGGAATTCAAAGAAGAGGGTATACCCCTTGAATTCAGCCACACACTATCCGACTTAATCGGAGGTCAATGCGATGCCGGTTTCCGGATCATCGGGTTTTATGAAGACCGACACGCTGATTCCCTGTTGAGCAATTACCACCCCACATACATCGCGACGCGGGCAATCAAACCATGATCATCACTGCTGATGCCGTCTAGAAGCCATCCGGTATGGGCGGTTTTTTGATGATATCTCTTTCACGGAAGCGGGCGATATACCGTTGTTGGCCAGAAGGTCATCCACCAGTATGCCCTTAGATACAATCATTTTCTTTACCAAAAATTTTTGCATATGCGCCAATGTCAGCAGATAGGAACGCCCATCATCGTTCCGTCCATGAGCAATCATTTCAGCAACATCGGTGACCATCCAACCGTCATCAAGTGCGGTGAGCAATCGCAGGTAATCCGCAGGCAAACGTGCCCCGTGAACGGGTTGTTGCAAGCTGTTCCATAGCATCTTATTCTTAGTATTTAACATATTAATCTCCGTTTTCCTCATGTGATAATACCATGCGACTATTAAGGTCTGATTAATCGCAGATAAATAAAATGTAACCAAAGGGGATTGAATTAGTGTATAAATATGCTTAATATACAAATAGCGGATTGAATGTCGGGAGGCATTATATATGTCAACGTATGAGCGACTGACACAGGTATACCAGAATGCCTTTGAAGTTCCTTTTGACCAAACATCAAGGATCATTCTTTTCAGCGATGTCCACCGGGGCGACAATAGCTGGGCAGATGATTTCGCCCACAACCAGAGCCTGTTTTTCTTTGCGTTGCAGCATTACTTCAAAGAAGGCTTTACCTATATAGAGCTGGGGGACGGCGACGAACTATGGGAAAACAAACACTTTGCGGATGTCCGCATGGCGCACAGCCATGTCTTCTGGCAGATGAGTGAATTCTACAAAATGGGAAGGTTGCACCTGATCTACGGCAACCATGACATGGAACGCAGCGATCCCAAAGTAGTGGCAGAGACCCTCTTCAGTTATTTCGATGAACGCAGCGGGGAGAAAAAACCACTTTTCCCGGATATCAAAGTCCACGAGGGGATCATCCTCAGGCACGCACCCAGCAACGGAACGATTTTCCTGGTTCACGGTCATCAGGGCGATTCAATCAATGACCGATATTGGAAAATCGCCCGGTTCCTATGCCGCACTTTCTGGCGGCAGGCACAGCTGATTGCGGCGCACGACCCCACCAGCCCGGCGAAGAATTTCAAAAAACGTGACGCCATCGAAAATCGAATCCTGGAATGGGTACGCGCCCGCAACCAACCTACGATTTTCGGGCATACCCATGCACCCAGCTTCCCCAATGAAGGTACAGCACCATTTTTTAACGACGGCAGTTGTGTCCATCCACGTTGTGTCACCGGCATTGAAATTGACCGTGGCGAGATGATGCTCATCAAATGGTGGCTTAAACCGGATGAGGACGGCAGGTTGTGTGTCGTCCGGGAGATTCTAGCGGGTCCGAGGCAGCTGGCATCCCTGTCTGCCGCCGGCTAGCGATAATTGGCAGAACAAAATTCCCCTCCAAGGATAAGAACCTGCGTATCGCTCTGCTCATCGCTGTCCTGGCGATGAGTATCTACTTATTTGTGACACTCTGCTGCCCCTAAGGGCACAGCTTCCTGGGTCATGAAAACCCAGGCCACTTGCCCGGTGTCTCCGGGCACTGGCAGATATCGGAGGGCTGTGAATCATAAAAAGACGCACCTTTTTTAGGCGCGTCTTTTTATTAATGGATGGTTATAAAGATTATTCAGTTGTAAAAGCCGCGTCTTCCAGCATATGGGTGGTCAGCGATTTTGGGCGTTCGATCGGTTGACCGAGCGCGCGCGCCCAGACGTAATTCGCGGTAACACCCAGTGCGCGGCCTACACCAAACAGCACGGTGTAGAAATCGAACTCACGCACGCCGTAGTAATACTGCAGCGTGCCGCTGATCGCATCCACATTCGGGGCAGGATTCTTCGCCTTCCCCTGCTCTTTGAGGACTTGCGGAACCACATCGAATACCAGATCCGCCAGGAGGACCAGCTCATCCTGTGGGAAACGGGCTTTGGCAAATTGCATCTGCGCGGTAAAACGCGGATCGGGCACACGCAGGACAGCATGGCCATAACCGGGAATGACCTTTCCACTGTTAAGCGTGTCCCAGGCGAACTTGTAAAGCTGGTCCCGGCTCGGTACGCTGCCGAACTGCTTGCGGACCTCGATCAGCCAACCCAGGCACTCCTGGTTCGCCAACCCGTGCAGCGGACCCGCCAGCCCGTTCAACGCAGCGGAGAAGGAATAGTACGGGTCGGACAATGCCGAACCGACCAGGTGCATGGTATGCGCCGAGACATTGCCAGACTCATGGTCGCTGTGCAGGATGAAGTACAGCCGTGCCAGTTCCGCATAGCCCTTTTGATCCTCGACTCCCAGCATACGGGCAAAGTTAGCGCCGTAGTCCTTTTTCTTATTCCACTTCGGCTTTTTGGTCTCACCAAAATACTTCATGCGGTAGATGAAAGCGGCAATCACCGGCAGTTTGGCGGTAAGATCCAGGCTGTCTTCCAGTGCCGGCTCCCAGTAGTCATCCTTTTTCATGCCTTCATGATACTTCCGGGCAAAGGATGAGTTGTTCTGCAAAGCCAGTACAGCCTGGGAAAACAACGTCATCGGGTGCGTTTCTATCGGCATGGACTTCAGCAGCTTGAATACGTAATCTGGGACCAAGGCGCGTTCAGCCCACTCTTGCTCCACTTCCTCTGCCTCGGCTTTGGTTGGAACCTTACCTGTCATCAACAGGTTATACAGACCGCCCACGTAGGGCATCTTTGCCCCGCGCGGCTTTGGAAGCTGCTTGAGAACTTCCGGGATGGTGAGCCCGCGGAAACGGATTCCCTCAGAGGGATCCACATAGGAAATATCCGAGACCATGGATTTAATATCGCGCATCCCACCATAAATCTGTCCTACATTGACCTGATCGATCACCACGTCCGAATGCTCTTTAACCAATTTCTTGACGCGTTCACGCCAATCTGGCAGCTGCTTGGATATTCTGTCGTGCAAAATCATTTTTCTACCTCCAACATAAATTTAGAAAATAAACACCAACGATCTGGGGCAGCCCTCCTCATACAGTAGAAAAAGAGGCGTCCCTGTCTATTCTTTAAATTTTTACCAGACCTTCAAGCGCTTTAATAGTGTCTTTCACCGCTGCAGCTGATTTGTCCAGGGCTGCTTTCTCGTCGGCATCGAGATCGTATTCCACGATTTTCTCAATGCCCTTGCGGCCCAGCATTACTGGCACACCAAAGAACATATCTTTCAGTCCGTATTCGCCCTGCATATACGCTGCCGCCGGGACGATCAGGTGCTTGTCCTTCAGGATGGCTTCAGCCATTTGCGCCACCGCCGCTGACGGGGCGTAGAAAGCCGAGCCGGTTTTCAATAAATTGACAATCTCACCGCCGCCCTTGCGGGTGCGGTTGACGATCGCTTCCAGTTTATCCGCGGGGAGATAATCACGCAGGGGGACACCGGCGATGTTCGAGTGGCGGGTCAGCGGAACCATCTCATCCCCGTGGCCGCCCATCACATAGCAGTGAATGTTCTCAACGCTCACGCCGGTCTCCATCGCGACAAAAGCCCGCATACGCGCGGAATCGAGCACACCCGCCTGCCCCACCACACGGTGCGGAGGAAGCTTGCCAATTTTCATTACCAGGTAAGCCATTGTATCCAGTGGATTGGTCAGTACGATGAAGAGTGCCTCGGGTGAATATTTCAGCGTTTCAGTTGTTGCCGGTCCGACAATATTCGCATTCGCTGTCAGCAGGTCGTCACGGCTCATGCCTGGCTTGCGTGGTAGACCGGCGGTGATCACGATAATGTCCGAATCCCGGGTAGCTTCATAGCTGTTAGAACCAACTATCTCGACATCCTTGCCGATGATCGGCATGGCTTCCAGCATGTCCAATCCCTTGCCCTGCGGCATGCCTTCCAGCACATCCACCAGAACCAGATCGGCGAGTTCGCGTTCCGCAAGCCAGTGAGCGGTGGTCGCCCCGGTCATACCTGCGCCGATAATAGAAACTTTAGCCATTGCTCCTCCTAGATTAGAGATTGTTCACAATGGAGTTCATGCTCCATGGGTACGCAGTACGCAGATTTCCATCATGCCCTGTATAAAATCAGCGATTATTGTGTCAAGAAAAAGCCTCTGCGCACTGAAGAACTCAGACTCTCTGCTCTACATCACGTTATTGGGACGATTAATGTCATTGTCCTGCCGGGAAGATCGCCGCCTTTCGAAGAAATTCGCCTACCTTCGGTCCGGCTATTATCGAGTCCTGTCTCCATCAACCAGCCTCCGCTAAACATGCTCGGACACCTTCTCGAGGAAGTGGGTGGCTTGAATCGCAGCAGCGGCACCCATTCCTGCCGAGGTCACCACCTGCCGGAAGTGAGAATCTGCCACTTCGCCCGCCACGAAAACGCCTGGCACATTGGTCTCCATAAACGGGCTGGCAAGGATATAACCACCCTCATCCAGATCAAGCTGTCCTGCGAACATCTGCGTGTTGGGGGTGTGACCGATGAAAATGAAAACGCCGTCTGTTTCTAGTTCAGAAAGTTCGCCGGTCTGGGTATTCTTTAATTTGACCGCGATGACCTTGTCCTGCCCGGTGATTTCAGTCAATACACTGTTCCACACAAAGCTGACCTTGGGATTGGTGAAAGCCCGGTTTTGAAGCACCTTTCCGGCGCGGAGGGAATCACGGCGATGGACAATGGTTACCGATGACGCATAACGCGTCAGGAATAACCCTTCCTCCAGTGCAGAATCTCCTCCACCAACCACGACCACTTTCTTATCCTTGAAGAACCAGCCATCGCAGGTGGCGCAGTATGAGACGCCTTTCCCGGTCAATTCCACCTCGCGGGGGATGTTGAGATGATTTGGGCGCGCTCCAGTCGCGATGATCAGCGAATCAGCATGGTAAATGCCGTTATCTGTCGTGACTTTGTACGGGCGCCGGGAGAGGTCAACCGATTGTGCAGTGTCGAACTCGACCTTCGCCCCGAAACGCTCAGCCTGCTTCTGGAAAAGATCGCCCAGCTCCTGCCCCCCGACTCCTTCCGGAAAGCCGGGATAATTCTCAATCGTATGGGTCAAAGCAGCCTGCCCACCCAGTTCCATGCCGGTCAGCACGACTGGCGCGAGTTCAGCACGCGCCGCATACAGCGCAGCGGACAATCCAGCCGGCCCGGAGCCTAGTACCAGCACTTTGACTTGTTGGGATCCTGTGTTTGCAGCAGGAGGAATACTGCTCAAGTTGAACATTCAACACCTCGGTGATTTTTAATCATGATGCATTTTATCAGATGCATCAATTTACAGGAAGTTGCAAACGAGGTGGAAGTTCTTCACTGAATTCGGGCGGCCTATCATAAGTCTATCCGGCCTTGTCTTTAAAATGCTATTTTAAATATGTTTATCCGATTGTTAAATTGTAGCCAGTATGAACCTCAACCGCAAGATCACTGAAATCCAGATATCGCTTGTCCTGATCATAGTGATATTGGTGACTGGCTGCGGCGTTAACCCAACGCCTGTAGTCAACGAACCAGTCCTGCGTTATCCCCCTGCCCGAATATAAAGCAGACATGGCGTTTAAGTTGGAGCGCAACAAATGACAAAATCAGGGGATGGATTTTAACTTGTCCACCCGCTATATTATTATTTCACCGCTTTGTCCGTAATCTTCAATGCCTCGTCGATCACTGAAAAGCCTTCCTTCAATTGGGATTCGGTGATAATCAGCGGGGGAATGATGAGCACGGTGTGCCAGTGGGTGTAGACGTACAAACCATGGTCAAGGCAGTATTTCCGGAAGGCAGCCATCTCGGCGCTGTTTCCATTCCAGGGGGTCATCGGTTCTTTCGACTGGCGGTCGCGCACCAGTTCGAGGATGCCAAACAAACCAATCGAGCGTACATCCCCCACTGAAGGATGGGATTCGCCCAGGTCCGCCAGCAATTTGTGCAGGGCGGGCCCCATCTCTGCGGCGTGTTCCACGATGTGGTCTTCTTTCATCACAGAAATATTCGCCACGGCTGCCGCCAGAGAGACAGGGTGCGAGGTATAAGTCAATCCAGATTCAAAGACGAGTTCGTCGAAACATGCTGCAACTTCGGGTTTCATCGCTACCGCACCGAGCGGTGCATAGGCGGAGGTCAAACCCTTCGCCATGGTCATGATATCGGGGATGACATCCCAATGTTCCACCGCGAACCATTTCCCCGTCCGCCCGAAACCCGACATCACTTCGTCTGCAATCATCAGGATGCCATACTTATCGCACAGCGTTTGCACGCCCTGCATATACCCTTGCGGGGGAATAATGATGCCGTTTGTACCGGTCACCGATTCCATCAGGATGGCAGCGATCGTTTCCGGCCCCTCATAGCGGATGATCTCCTCGAGATGGTTGAGATAATCCAGCGTGAACTCAGCTTCAGGAATATCGGGATTGGTGCGATGGAAGGTGGAGCGGTAGCGATAAGGGTCAAGGAAATGGACGACGCCAGTCATCAGGTTCGGTTCCCATGCAACACGGCGCGGGTCACCGGTGGCAGCCATCGCCCCGGCGGTCGCCCCGTGATAGGAACGGTAGCGGCTGAGGATTTTGTGTCTTCCGGTGTATGTGCGCGCGACCTTGATGGCGTTCTCGTTGGCATCCGCGCCGCCCAGGGTAAACAGTATTTTGCTCAGCTCCCCGCCGGGGGTCACCTCGGCCACAGCCTGGCTGGCAATGGCGCGAATCCTGGTCGCCATTCCCGGCGCGGCATACGGGAGTTCATCGAGCTGCGCTTTCATCGCCTCGATCACCCGTGAGTCGCCGTGCCCAATATTGACACACATGGTCATGGAATTGAAATCGAGGTAGCGTTTATCACTGGTATCCCAGAAATAGACACCCCTGGCGCGTTTGACCGGGATGGGGTTGACTTTCGCCTGCGCCGACCACGTCCAGAAGACATGCTCTTTGGAAAGGGGGAGGATCTGGTCATCGGGTAGATCGAACATGGTTCCTCATTTTGTTGGGAAATTGGTAGAATGATACAGCAGAATCCTATCATAAATTCTGTTTTTCAATTTACCGTCCTGCACATCGCGCAATTCACCACTATAAAAGGAATCGGATGGGAATATCCTTTCCGTACTGTCGCATTATTGTCATCGGGACCACCGGCTCGGGCAAATCCACGCTGGCGGAAAAGCTCGCAATAAAACTTGAACTTGAATATATTGAGCTGGATGCTTTGCACTGGCTGCCCGATTGGAACCATGTCTCGGATGAGGAGCTTCGCGTCCGCGTGGAATTTGCCACACGCACCCCAGGATGGGTCATTGCCGGGAATTATAGCGTGGTTCGCGATATCTCCTGGCCGCGCGCTGAGGCAGTCGTCTGGCTGGACTATCCCTTGTGGACACTTCTCTGGCGTCTGTGGCGCCGCACCTGGTATCGCTGGTGGACGAAGGAACTGCTGTGGGAGACGAACTACGAACGCCTATTGCCTCAGTTCAAGATATGGTCTGCGGAGGATTCGCTCTTCCACTGGCTCTTTAAAACCTACTGGCGAAGAAAACGCGAATACCCTCGTTTGTTCGCACTGCCAGAAAATGCTCACTTGAAAGTTCTGCAATTCAAAAACCCCGAGGAGACAGAAGACTGGTTTCGTACTTTATAATAAAAAAAAATTATTCGCTGCGCCGTAAACGCCCCACCAGCAGGCTGATCCCCCACACACCCGCCAGAACCAACAAGGCTGCGATTTCAAAATTAAAGCGCACCCGAAAAAACCTCGAAAACAAGACGACCCCGAACCCGGCAATCAGAATGAATCCGAGGCGGGTGAAATGACGCCCTTCGAATGCGCCAATGTAATCCTCTTTGGCAGCTTTCTTCAACCGGAAGTGAAACTCCGCCAGGTCCCAGGCAATAAAGGCGAATAAAGTACCACCAGCCATCAGCGAGATCGGCAGGTTGTAGAAAATCCCCAATACGGCAGCAAGTGTCACCACAGATAAACCCAGTGAGGCAATCCAGGCCCACCTGATTTGACCGATAATCCAGGCGATTCCAAAAATAACCAGCCCCAAAGCCTGAGTGGCAAATCCATAAGCAAAGAATCCCCAGGTCACCAACGCGACGGAGAGGGAGATGCTCAAATATAAGCCAGCAGTGGTGATCAAATCCCACCCCCTGAGCGGATGGCTCGCAACCAGGCGGGTGGACGGGAGAGAGCAGCTTGAACCACGTTCTCAAACGGTTGGGAAGTGTTCCAGTTGACCACCTGTATACCTGCCCGCTGCAGGCGGTGGAGCAGGATTTCACGCTCAATTCGCACCATGCGCGCTGCCAAATCAACGGCAGCGGTCCTGGGCAGATGGCTCACTTCATAGGCCACAGGATCGGGGCTGACCACGATCAACTGGTAGCCAGCCGACCTGAACTGGACCAGACCTTTGAAGTCACTTGATTCGAGCGGGCTGACGAGCACCATTTGTGAGAAAGCAGGGAACAACCGCCGCGGGATAATCAAACCGGAAAAGACCTCACTCTCCCCAAGGTCAGCCCGTGCCAGGGACTGTAGAATTTTCTCGCGCTGAAGCTTGCCGTAGCCAGGATAAGTCCAGTTGATATATTTTCCATAGACTAACAGACCGACGCGGTTACCCGCTGCGATGAATCCATCCGCGAGGGAAGTGGCTGCCAGAACAGAGTGTTCGAAGATCGACCGACCACTGCCAAAAACGTTTACATTTCGCCGCCCATCGAGGATGATGCCCACATCCGCGACGCGTTCCTGTTCAAATTCATTGGAGAAAAGGGAATTGGAATAGCGAGCGCTGGCGCGCCAGTTGATCCAATGCTGGGGGTCGCCGGGCTGGTATTCGCGCACGCCAAAAAACTCGATGCCGGGACCGCCAATGCGCGCTGGGATGCTTCCCGCATAGACACGCGTCATACGCGGACGGATGGCTATACGCTGTAGACGAGGTGCTGTCGGGAGGACGAATAACTGCCCTCCTGTGGGAATAATTACAGCGCGTTCCACCAGACCCAGCAGGTCCTTGGCGCTGGCACGCAGGCTGTTCATCGGATAATAACCACGCTTCCCCTTGACCGTGTAACGCCAGGTGAGAGTCTCATCGACTCTTAGAGAAACCAGCCTCCGGGGAGAACCTTCAACGATTTCGAGACCCTGGGGGAGTGTGTCTTCTAACAACAGATTCTCCAAAGGAAAACCCATGTTTCTTATAGATAGTGTGACAGTGGCAGGGTCGCCTGGTGCAACCCGCTCCACACTGAGTACGCGTTTTACGTCGAGCAAGAGTTTCTCCGGTCCCCACAAGAAACCCACAAGCAGGTAGATCACCAAAGGGACTGCCAGAGCAATAAGCTCTCCCCTGAAGCCTGCCAGACCGGCGATGATCAGGATGAATATCAGGAGACCCGAGACGATAATCCGGCTCACGCTCTCCTCACCACGGGCACTGGGACCTTGTCCAATACATCGCTGATGACTTCCTCCGCCACACGTCGCGCCATCCAATATTCCGGCTGCAGGATCAGGCGGTGACTCAACACCGGCACCGCAAAATGCTTGATATCATCCGGCAGGATGTAATCCCTGCCTACCAGCGCAGCGCGGGCGCGCGCCGTTTTCAGAAATGCTAACGAGGCGCGCGGGCTTCCACCCACTGCGACACGCCGGTCACTACGTGTTTCGTGGACAATCTGCGCGATATAAGCCTCAAGGTCAGCATCCACATAGACCGACTCCACCGCCTGGCGCAGGTCCATCAGTTGATGGGCATTGGTCACCATGTTGAGCGAAACATCATCCTGCATGCGTTCGCGGCGGCGGCGTAAAATCTCAGTTTCCTCTTCAACCGAGGGGTAGCCAACGGTCAGTTTGAGCATGAAACGGTCGAGTTGGGCTTCAGGCAACGGGAAGGTGCCTTCATATTCAATCGGATTCTGTGTCGCCAGAACCAGGAACGGCTCCGAAAGTGACAGAGTCTCACCTTCCAGCGTAACCTGCCGTTCCTGCATCGCCTCCAATAAAGCAGATTGAGTCTTGGGGGAGGCGCGGTTGATTTCGTCCGCGAGAATAATATTGGCAAAAATCGGTCCCTGACGCAGGTCGAAGCGGTTCTCCGCCCGGTTGAAGACGTACCCTCCGGTGATGTCCGCCGGCAAAAGGTCGGGGGTGAACTGGATGCGCTTGAACTCCAATCCCAGCACCGTTGAAAAACTGCGGGCGATCAATGTCTTCCCAAGCCCCGGAAAATCCTCCAGCAGGACATGCCCTCCTGCCAGCACGGAGGCCATCACCATCTCCAGCAAGGCGCGTTTGCCCACCACTGCTCGTTCAACTTCTGTTATGACTTGCCTGCCAATGTTGGAAACATCACTTGTTGTTGCCACTGTTCATCTCCAGTTGGGATTCAAGATAAGCTACGACCTTCTCCACGTCCACATCGAACGGTGTATTCCGTACAGAAAGTGGATAATCAGCAAAGGATCCATTCAGACCGGTTTCCAGATAATCCTGCACGCCGGGCGGGGGATTCCAATCCTTGCCCCTCAATGTTCTGATGCGACCCGTCCTACCCCCGCGCATTTCCAAAATACCGGATGCCATCAGACCCAGTGAACGCGCTACCCGCCAGCGGGAATAGACTCCGCGTCTGGAATCTTTAATCCATCGCGCGAGCGATTCAACCGGACCCCGTGCCTGTTTCCGGATAAGCATTTCCCGTTTGCGTTTGAATGGACTTTCCAGAAAACTGCCCATGGCGATGTATGCTGCTGCAAGCAAAATGAAGAACCAGTAGAATTGCTGCGGAATGACGTGATAATAGTAGACAATGTAGAACCAGATAAATGACAGGGGGGCAATAAGGTAATTGAAAACCAATCC
>JBGOXG010000208.1:0-3888 GCA_041479025.1 Anaerolineae bacterium | reverse complement strand
TGTGTAACTTCAGGATGCTCGACCAGAGTCACCAGGGCGATATTACCCCCGTTCGAATGGCCGATAATGTGGGCACGATCATATCCCGTTTTTCGGATAAAAACCGCCGTGTCATTTGCCAATTCCCGAAAAGAATAGGAGTGTGTGCCGTCGCTTTTGCCATGCCCCCGGCAGTCGAGGACGAAGACCCGATAACTTCTAGCCAGGCGCGGCGCAATTTCCTCCCAATCGATTTTTCCGGTAATCGTCGAACCATGAATCAACACAATAGGTAATCGACTCTTATGGTCTTCACCGAAAGTTTCATAATAAATCTGGATACCACTTACTTCTACGTATGGCATAGTTATTAGATTTATTATACAATTGAAATTAATGAAGGAATCGTGATGAAGAATATCGAGGAATCATTCCAAAAAATAGTCAGCCGGTTTTCTGACTACCGCATGGATGTATGTGAGCTTTCAGCAAAACCCGGAAAGGGCAAACTTACCCTGACTGGTCATGTCCTCGACCGGGAGACGCTGGACGAAATCGTATCCGCCCTCAATAATCAATTCCCCGGAACTGCCGTGGACCAGCAGGCTGTGGAAATCCTTCGAAAGGAGGAGCCAACTCTCTTCACTGTCGCAACAAACATCACTAGTGTGCATAAGGCAGCCTCTTATGAAGCAGAACAATTAAATCAGATGGTTTACGGCACGCTGGTGGAAGTCCTTCAGGAGAAGGATACTTGGGCTTTTGTCCGCCAGTTGGACGGTTATCTGGGCTGGACTTACCGACCATACCTGCATGAACAACCCGCTGCAGCCGCTACTCATATCGTTCTTGCACCTTCCATCGCTCTGCATGATGCTCCTGATCGCCAGGCAGATGCTGTCACACATATCCTGGCAGGGACAGGTGTTCGGCTCGAGGCAGTGAAAAATGATTGGGGACAGGTCATGGCAAACCAGATTGGCTGGCTGCCGTTGGACACTATTCGAGCAGTCGATGAAATACCAACAACGATAACCGCTCGCCAGGCTGCTTTACCACGTGATGCCGTTCGTATGATAGGCACTCCTTATTTGTGGGGCGGAATCAGCGGGAACGGGATCGATTGTTCCGGATTTTCCCGTCTATTACATAAATGGGTCGGGGTGGAGATTCCTCGAGATGCTGATATGCAAGCCCAGGCCGGGAAACGGGTGGAGCCACCTTTTCAGGTGGGAGATTTGCTCTTTTTTGGTGGAAAAGATAGTTCACATGGAATTAACCACGTCGCTGTAAGCCTTGGGGGATGGAAAATCATCCACTCTTCCCGTCGCCGAAATGGTGTGTATTATGATGATGTGCAGGAGGCCTCCGCGCTCCGTGAGAATTTCCTTCAAGCTGCGACTTTCATCAACGTAGGACCATAATTTTTTCTTGAATAAGCGGGGAGGCTCTTGCCTCCCCGCTTATTAATTCCTTTCAGCATTGTAAAGCATGGACAAGGGGGATAATTCAATGCACATGATAAAATTTAAATCATGTTGTCCATTCCTAATTCAAAGCTGAAAATCAAAAATGCCCTGGCAATATAACCCCTACATCATTCCATCCATCATATCTGCAGTTGTTGCTTTCGTTGTGGCTTTTGCCGCATGGAGAAGGCGCGGCGTTCCTGGTGCTGTTTCCCTGGCGTTATTGATGCTCTCGGCGGGCACCTGGGCTCTGGCTTATACCATTGAATTGTCCGTGTCAAGCTTACAAGCCCAGATCTTCTGGTCCAAGGTTGAATACCTGGGTATCGTCAACATTCCCGTGTTGTATCTGGTGTTCGCCCTCGAATATGCTCAACAGGATCGCTTTCTTACGCGCCGGAACATTCTTCTGTTCTGGGTTGTACCGATTCTGACTCTCATCCTGACATGGACCAATGAACTTCACGCCCTGATCTGGAGCAGCTTTCGGCAAATTGAACTCAATAACAATCTTATCCTTGGCGTCGATCATGGTGTGGTGTTCTGGGTCTATGCTGCCTATTCGTACCTTCTATTATTGCTGGGAGCAATTGTTCTTATTCAACGCGCCATAACCGCCAAGGGTGAATATCGCAGCCAGGCAGCTGTGATGGTACTCGGCACGGCTGTCACCTGGATAGGCAATATCGTTTATCTCACAGGACTCAGTCCTATCCCTGAAATTGACACCACCTCGCTAACCATCACCATTACCGGTTTAATATTCGCATGGGGACTCTTCAGGCTTGGTCTGCTGGATCTGGTGCCTATCGCGGGTGAAACAGTGCTGGAGAGCCTCGATGATGGTGCATTGGTCCTCGATCAACTCAATCGCGTCGTTTACCTTAATAAAGCTTTCGAATACTACACAAACACCTGGGCGGAGGAGGCAATCGGAAAACCCGCAGAGAAGGCTCTGGCCGAGTTACCCGGCTTGTATTCTGTAAACGCTGATTCTGAGCATGTAAACACGGACATTTCCCTTGACCGGGGCGACGGAAGGAAACTATTCCTGAACCTGCGTATCTCCCCCATCCAGGATGCTGACGAAAAAGTAGTCGGTCGTGTCTTCATGCTCCATGACATCACCGAGCGTAAACAAGCCGAACAACGCTTGTTGCCTCCCGAAGACGCACGCGGTTCCCAGATCGCAGCCATCCCTGTCATTTTTGTTTTCAGGATGGAAGATGGGAAGATCATCGAAGTGAACCGCTCATTTATCGTCAGCCTGGGATTCCAACGTGAAGAAGTAATCGGTCGCACGCCTCTCGAAATTGGGATGTGGACTGCTGATCAGCGATCCACACTGTTGCGGGATCTCCGTGAAAAGGACCGCTTGAGCGACTACCCAATTGAAATCGGTGTTCACTCCGGTGGAAAGAGATCTTACCTGCTCTCCGCCAATACCATGATCATGGATGGTGAATCGTACATGGTGTGGATCATGCGACAGGTGAAATGATTACTCCAAAACTTCCAAATATCCAACGAAAAAAACCTGCTAATTACAAATAAACAGTAAGGATCAGCATCCACCTGTGACATATCCTCACAGGTGGATTTTTCGATCTCTGGAAAGTAAGAAAATCAGGTACTTACAGAGCAATGAAAGAGATATCAGGTTTCGCAAGAATCGGGTGGGATTGTTTCTGCAATATGAGTAAAATGCAGGTGATCAATGCAATATAATCAAGAGGAGCATATGACCGCACCTGATTACATCCAACTCTCTGAAGATTACACCCGCGTCGAGCAAGCCATCCGTTTTCTTGAAGCCAATGCCCGGCAACAGCCGGATCTACGGGAGGTGGCGGAGAGCGTTCACTTGAGCGAGTATCATTTTCAACGGTTGTTCACGCGCTGGGCTGGCATCAGTCCTAAACGATTTCTACAATTTCTAACCAAAGAAAATGCGAAAGCACTGCTCAAAAATACCAACCTGCTCGATGCCACCTATTCCACCGGACTTTCCAGCCCCGGTCGACTGCATGACCTGTTCGTGCAGTGTGAGGCAGTCACTCCTGGAGAGTATAAGTTAAAAGGCGCCGGGCTGCGAATCGTTTACGGTTTTCACCCTACTCCATTCGGAGTATGCCTGCTGGCATCGACTAAGCGAGGAATCTGTTTTCTCGCCTTTGTCTCTGATGGTAAGCGGGAAGCTGCGTTTGAAGCAATGAAAGAGGATTGGCAAAATGCAGAATTAGTTGAAGACGCATCCCGGACTGCGCCTCACATCAAAGCGATTTTTTCTCCCAACTCTAAATCACCAATCACCCTGCACGTGAGAGGCACAAACTTTCAGATCAAAGTCTGGGAAGCCTTGCTGCGCATCCCGACCGGACAGGTCACCAGCTACGAGAACCTCGCTGCAAGAGCGGGTAATCCTTCCGCAGCAAGGGCG
>JBGOXG010000080.1:0-9929 GCA_041479025.1 Anaerolineae bacterium | reverse complement strand
TTGAATAAAACTTCGCCACCCACTACTGTAGCTTTGATTTCGAATTCGGGTGTGATTAGAACGAGGTCTGCATCCGCACCGATGGAGATTCTACCTTTGTTTGGAAGGTTTAAGAGTTCAGCGGGTGTGGTGGTAAGCGTAAGTACCGCCTCATAGAGAGAACAACCTGTCCACGCCCTCAAATTATGCAGGGATTTTTGCTGGGTGACGTTACTGCCTGCCAGTGTGCCATCCGCAAGCGTCACATTGGTCTCGGTAACATTAATCTTGCAATCGCCAAGGTTGTACTTGCCCGGTGGCACGCTTCATCGTACCAAAAGCTGGTCGGTGTGATAAAGGGCTGTTCACCGTTCAGGTGTGGGACATGCCCGATTAAGCTGCGATACAGCAAAGCTTTGATCCATTGATCGTTGCGTTTGTATTTTGGGAGGCATTGTCGTTCGGTGGGAGCGAAGGATTGGTAGTCAATGGGCATGTGGATTTATATTACCCTTTCAGTGTAGATATTTCTTCCGGAGTTCTTCAAGATCAGGAATTTCTCTGGCTGCTTTAGCAAGAATTTCAAAAGATTTCTGAGTCAGGTTGTCAAGATTTTCTGAAGGAGGCGGGTTGCCTTCATCTATTGAGGTTAAAGCTTTCAATACCGCTCCACGTATTCCGGAGGCGTGCCTTGCCCACCTCGAATCGACATTCAGGTGTTCAAGCCGTTCAGCGAGCAACCGAAGAAGGTTGATACGATTGTTTTCCACCAGGATCACAATCTGATGCAATGTTGATTAACTTATTTTACCCCGTTGTCAAGTGATGGTTTCGTGGAAAAACGAATTCGAGCGCATGTTACATGCGCTCGTCTGGCGTCCCCGGCGAGGGTCGAACTCGCAACCACCGGATTCGAAGTCCGTTACTCTATCCGTTGAGCTACGGGGACGTACAGCCGAATTATACCCGATTTGAATTTTGACTTGCTCCATTCGGTGAAAACCCTTAGAATCAGGTTGCCAGGAGTAGCATAAGCCGGTTTCTAATCCAGAAAGGATGCATCATGACCGACCTCAAGGAATTTGGAGAAAAACTAATCAAAAATCTCGAAAGCGTCATTATTGGCAAACGCCAATCTATTGAATTAATCGTAATCGGATTGCTGTGCCAGGGACACGTTCTTATCGAAGATGTGCCGGGTGTTGGCAAAACAATGCTTGCGCGTAGCCTTGCAAGGTCATTAAATTCCACATTTAAACGTATTCAGTTCACACCGGATATGCTTCCCAGTGATGTTACCGGTGTCTCAATATATAATCAACAAAAGCGTGAATTTGAGTTCCGTCCCGGGCCAATCATGGGGCAGATCGTGCTGGCGGACGAAATCAATCGCGCCACGCCAAAAACGCAGGCAGCGTTGCTTGAGGCGATGGAGGAGCATCAGGTAACGGTGGATGGGGTCACACATTACATCGAAAAGCCGTTCATGGTACTGGCAACCCAGAATCCCATCGAGTATGAAGGTACATTTCCTCTCCCCGAAGCACAGCTCGACCGATTTCTCCTGCGTGTTCGCCTTGGATATCCCACACTGGTAGATGAAATTCATGTGCTCGAACAGCAACAACTTCGACATCCGATCGAGAAGCTGGAGGCGGTTTTTACCAGTGAACAAGTTCTTGTGGCTGCAGAGGCAGTCAAATCGATATTCATTTCAGCACCTGTCAAGCGGTACATTGTCGACCTGGTCACCCGCACTCGGCAAAGTAACGATGTTTATCTTGGGTCGAGTCCCCGTGGTTCATTGGCTCTTTTCCGTGGGGGACAGGCTAAGGCTGCCCTCGCTGGCCGGGATTATGTTCTCCCTGATGACGTGAAGGCGCTTGCCCAACCCGTTCTTGCTCATCGTGTCATCGTCACACCGGCAGCGCGCTTGCGTGAAGTCAGCGCTGAACGCATCGTTCAAGAGATCGTTGCCAGCACCAACGTCCCAGGCGGAGATTACCAACCTCCTTCTGCGTAATCATTTATCGAGCTATGAATCAAACCGGGCGAATTCTCATTGCGATATTTATAATCGTAGGTATGATCGGTGTGATGGTCACCGGTGCGGTGATGTACACACGCCTGATCCTGGTTGGCACTCTAATTATTGTTATTTCATGGTTATGGAGCTTCACTGCACTCTACGGGATTCGGGTTTCGCGTAGCGCGCGTTCCCTGAAGGCCAGTATGGGTGATGTGCTTGAAGAAAATTTTGAAGTGACTAATCTTACAATCGTTCCTCGTCTTTGGGTGGAAATAGCGAATGAAACCCCGTTGCCTTCAGCCTCCGGTTCACGGCTGGTCACCCTGTTGAACGGGAGGCAGAGACGGTTCTATCTATCCCGGACCTGGCTATTGAAACGAGGTGCTTTCTCTCTTGGACCCACAGTTCTTAGGGCTGGCGATCCATTTGGTTTGTTCCGCGCTCAAAAAAAAATCCCGGCCACAAAATCGATAATTGTGCTCCCCATGATTCTGGACCTCGCCGCATTTCCGTCTCCTCCCGGATTGTTACCGGGAGGGAAAGCCATCAGGCGAAAATCAAATGATGTAACGCCCCATGCCTCAGGTATCCGCGATTATGTTACTGGAGATCCAATCAAGAGCATCCATTGGGCATCCACTGCGCGAAGAGGACGATTGATGGTCAAGGAATTCGAACAGGATCCTCAGGCTGAGATCTGGCTTGTCCTCGACACTCAGTCAGGCATACATCATGAATTGCCACATGAAGAGAAGGTTGAATGGTTGGACGGGGTCATCTTTCGCCGAAAACCTCAAATTGAACTTCCTCCTTCCTCTTTGGAATATGGGGTTACTATTGCCGCTTCACTGGCACATTACTTTATTCAACAACGCCGCGCGGTTGGTTTTGTCTCTGCCGGACAGGTGTTAACTGTAATCTCCGCAGAGAGAAGCGACCGGCAGGAGAATAAAATATTAGAAACCCTGGCATTTGTGACTGACAGCGGTAAGCTTTCACTGGCCGGCGTGGTGGCTGCACAATCGAAGTTTCTACCAATCGGTTCAAGCGTAATGATGATCACTCCCTCGGTACGCCCGGAGGTTATCCTTGCCGTAGATGAGCTCCAGCGACGCAATTTGCACCCATTGGTGCTCCTGCTTATGGCTGATTCCTTCGGGGGATCGCGTGGCAGTGAAAAATTGGCGCAATCCCTTCTCGAACTAAATGTACCAGTCTGTCAAGTTGGCTGCGGCGAGGACTTAAGGAGAACATTGGCTGATTTCGCCGCCCAAAATATTACTCAGGAGATTCGGTCGTGGCAAAAACCGCTGTACACACCTTAGATTTGAATTTTCAAGGTTACCCGCATGCGATTGCGTCCTACCTCATCAAGCACCGGAGCGGCGCTGTCCTGATTGAATCGGGTCCGGGATCTACCCTCGGGACATTGGAAAAAGCTTTGAGGGAAAATGGACTGACTTTCCGGGATGTGACCCATGTCCTGTTGACTCATATTCACCTTGATCATGCCGGGGCATCTGGTTGGCTGGCTCAACATGGAGCAACCATCTGTGTACATCCTGCAGGTGCGCCGCATCTCATCAGCCCGGAGAAATTACTTGCAAGCGCTACCAGGATCTATGGGGACCAGATGGAAACACTATGGGGTGAGTTCTTACCTGTGCCCGAGGAAAGGATTAAGTTATTACAGGATGAAGAGGAGGTCGAAGTCGATGGATTGCGGTTTGTGGCATTGAATGCCCCGGGTCATGCCGAGCATCATAATTGCTATTTATTTGAAGACCTATGCTTTAGTGGCGATGTTGGGGGTGTACGCATTCCTGGATATCCTTACTTAAGGGTACCGATGCCTCCGCCTGAATTGCATTTTGGAAAGTGGCAGGCAACGATATCTAGGATGAGAAAAGCCAGCTTTAAACGGATTGCGCCAACGCATTTCGGTATTTTTGATGATCCAGAGTGGCACCTTTCTCAAGTGGAAACAGCATTAAGAACAACGGAGAAATGGCTTGAATCAGTGATGCCCGACGATCCACCGATTGAAGTCTTGCGTGAAAAGTTTGCCATCTGGGTGGGGGCGGAAGCATCTGCTCTGCAACTTGATGAACAGGTGAAAAAAGCCTACGATCTGGCAAATCCGCTTGGCATGTCTGCCGATGGTTTGCAACGATACTGGCGAAAATATCGAGCAACAACCTAGAGGGAGTATTGTCATGGCCCATGTATGACACAGGTGAGAGGGCGATACAGAATCCTGGTGATACAATTCACATATCAGTCGTCATTTAAAATAACGGTGCGGGATACATGAAAACTCAGGATTATATCCAGCTTGAAGAGCAGTATGGAGCGCATAACTATCAACCCCTCGATGTTGTAATAACTCGCGGGGAAGGTGTATGGGTCTATGATACAGACGGCAACCGTTATCTCGATTGCCTGAGCGCATATTCGGCAGTCAATCAGGGGCACGTGCATCCCAAAATCCTTGCCGCATTAATGGAACAAGCTCGGAGAATTACACTTACTTCGCGTGCTTTTCGGAATGACCAGCTTCCTTTGCTTTATAAGGAATTATCTGAATTAACCGGCTACGAGATGTCATTGTTGATGAATAGCGGGGCGGAAGCCGTGGAGACTGCTCTCAAATTAGCCCGGAAATGGGCTTATAAAGTCAAAGGCGTGCCTCGTCAAAATGCGGAAATCATTGTTTGCGAAGGTAATTTCCATGGCCGGACGATAACGCTCGTCTCCTTTTCAACTGAACCACTTTACCGGGATGATTTTGGACCTTTCACACCGGGATTTAAGATCGTTCCCTATGGGGACGCCGATGCCATTGAGAAGGCGATTACCTCCAATACTGCTGCGGTAATGGTTGAGCCCATTCAGGGTGAAGGGGGTGTGATCGTTCCCAAGGCGGGATATCTTAAGCGTGTTGTTGAAATCTGCAAAGAGAATAATGTTTTGTTTATCGCCGATGAAATCCAGACAGGTCTCGGCCGGACCGGTAAATTATTTGCCAGTCAGTATGAAAACGTTCGTCCGGATATCATTGTGATCGGAAAAGCTCTTACGGGAGGTTTTTATCCAGTCTCTGCAATCCTGGCAGATCAATCCCTTATGGGTCTGTTCAAACCAGGAGAACATGGATCCACTTTCGGCGGAAATCCACTTGGGGCAGCGGTGGCTCGAGCGGCTATCAAAGTATTAGTAGAAGAAAAATTGGCTGACCGTGCATACGAATTGGGGAATTACTTCTTTGACCAATTGTCCGAGATTCCGAGCAAACATGTTCAGGAAGTTCGCGGGAAGGGGTTGTTGATCGGTGTTGAGCTTAAAGTTGAGGCAGGAGGGGCTCGTCGTTTCTGTGAGGGACTCAAAGTGCGGGGTATCCTTGTAAAAGAGACCCATGAGCATACCATTCGGTTTGCACCCCCCTTGGTGATTGACAAAGCTACAATTGATTGGGCATTGCCAGCCATCCGGGAGATCTTGAATATGCCATAATCATTCCAGACTTAGTCATATCCAAGTTCTGGATGACTGTTTTTTCTAAATAAAAAGGAGGCGTTATGAACATAGGTGTCCCAAAAGAACGACGTCCTTTTGAGTACCGAATTGGTTTATCCCCGGCCGGAGTGGATATCATTACTGAACAAGGCCATACCTGTTTTGTCGAACATGAAGCAGGCACCGGAGCAGGCTACAGCGATCAGGATTTTGAACACGCTGGTGCCCGTATTGTATATTCGAGCGAGGAAGTATTTGGGCGCGCTGATCTGGTCTTGAAGATTGCCCGACCGATGCAAGAAGAACTGGTATGGATGCAGCCTGGTT
Source organism: Anaerolineae bacterium (assembly GCA_041479025.1). Lineage (GTDB taxonomy): Bacteria > Chloroflexota > Anaerolineae > Anaerolineales > Villigracilaceae > JBGPQJ01. The sequence goes on along the minus strand of JBGOXG010000080.1, from coordinate 4,078 downwards.
CTACGATAGCGGGATTATTGCATCTCGCATCCACTCGGCAAGACCGGATCAATACTTTGTTAGAAAAGAATATCACTTCCATCGCCTACGAACAGATACAGCTCCCGGATGGTTCACTGCCTGTGCTTCGACCGCTTAGCGAAATTGGTGGATTGATGACGGCTCAAATCGCTGCCCGCCTTCTTCAGAATAACTGGGGCGGCAAGGGGATCCTGTTGGGAGGCATCGCAGGGGTTCCACCGGCGGAAGTGGTCATCATCGGAGCAGGGGTGGCCGGCACAAAAGCTACCAAGGCGTTCCTGGGGTTGGGAGCGCATGTTACTGTGCTAGACCATAATATGGAGGCGTTACAACGATTGTACGAACATTATCCTTCCATTGTTACAATGTATTCCTCCAGACGAAATATCGAAAGGTCAGTTTCGTATGCAGATGTTGTCGTAGGTGCCGTGCTCATCCCAGGTGAACGGACACCAATACTGGTAAAACGGGCACTCCTTGCAAAAATGAAACCGCGTGCGGTCATTATTGACCTGAGCATTGATCAGGGTGGGTGTATTGAAACTTCGCGACCGACCACACATGATCGTCCAACTTTCATTGAGGAAGGCGTGATCCATTTTTGTGTACCCAATATCCCCGGTGTGGTGGGGCGTACGGCAACACACGCTTTTATGAACTGTGCTTTGCCTTATATCAGCGAAATCGCTAACAAGGGAATTGAGAAAGCAATTAAAGAAAACCCATCCCTGGAAATAGCTGTTAATACGCACAATGGTGCGCTGCATAATCTAGTTCGGATGACTTCAGCGGAAGGGAGTGGATATGGGATGGAATAACATTTACCAATCCCGGGTCACCACCGCGGAAGAAGCTGTAGAGGTGATCAAGTCAGGAAACCGGATCTTCCTGACAGGAAATGTTTCGGTGCCGCAAAATTTGCTCAACGCGCTGGTCAAGAGAGCTCCCAGCCTTGAGAATGTCGAAATATGTCAGGCGTTGACGATAGGACCGGCGGAATATGTCTCCCAGGACATGGAAGGCCATTTGCGGGTCAATACGATGTTTATCAGCGCCAATGTTCGCAAAGCAGTGCAGGAAGGTCGCGCGGATTATACCCCTATCATGCTATCCGAATTTCCCTTGCTTTTTAAGAATCACCACCTGCCATTAGATGTGGCGATGATCCAGGTCTCCCCACCGGACGAACATGGTTTCTGTTCTCTTGGAGTCGAAGTCGGCTTGACCAAAACTCCTGCGGAAAGCGCCAAAGTCATCATCGCTGAAGTTAATGAACAAATGCCGCGCACATTGGGCGATTCGTTCATCCATGTCAGCAAGTTGACCCACATCCTTCCAGTAGATTATCCCATCCCGGAAATGTCCATGGCGGAAGAAGGCGGCGGAGACACCATTGAGAAAATTGCAGGCTTCATCGCTGACTTGATCCCGGATGGCGCAACGATGCAAATGGGAATTGGCGCAATCCCGGACGCCGTACTCAAGTATCTGTTCCATAAAAAAGACCTCGGCATACACACCGAGTTATTTTCAGACGGTGTGATTGATCTGGTGGATGCAGGTGTTCTGACCAATGCCCGGAAGTCTATTCATACCGGGAAGATTGTGGCAGGATTCGTTTTAGGTACAAAACGTCTTTATGATTGGGTGGATGATAACCCGCTTATCGAGCTCCACCGTACGGAATATGTCAATGATCCGTTTGTGATTGCCCAGAACGATTGCATGGTCGCAATCAATTCGGCGATCGAGGTGGATATTACTGGTCAAATATGCGCGGACAGCATCGGTCCCAAACTCTATTCCGGGGTAGGCGGCCAATTGGACTTTGTGTATGGCGCTTCACGGTCGAAGGGTGGGGTGCCGATCATTGCCCTGCCCAGCACGAACACGATGCGGGATGGCACAATGATCAGCAAGATTGTATCGATGCTCAAGCAGGGTGCAGGAGTCGTCACAACCCGCAATCATGTCCGCTATATTGTCACCGAATTTGGCGTTGCAGATTTGTATGGTAAAACCATCCACCAGCGGGCGCAGTCTCTTATTAATGTAGCCCATCCGCAATTTCGTGATGAGCTGACAAAACAAGCCAAGGAACTTCATTTCCTGTAGGTCGTTTTACCAGTTGTCCAACTGGTTTTATAGGTCAATGCTGACACGTAAGGCCAGTTATCAATTTTGTTGTAGTTGGGATAATCTATGTATCGAAGAGCGAAGATTGTTGCCACGCTTGGTCCTGCCAGTCAATCTGTTGAAATAATTCAACGGTTGATGCAAGCCGGGATGAATGTTGCGCGGTTGAATTTTTCTCATGGTTCGCAGGCTGACCATGCTGAATTTATCCGAAACCTACGTTCCGTTTCGGAGAGTTTAGATCATCCATTGACTATCCTGCAGGATTTGCAGGGTCCAAAAATCCGCGTTGGATATCTTGCCCAGCCGCTTGTCTTGGAATCGGGTGCTGCGGTTACCCTTTACGCTCAAGAGGATAAGTCTCCTGATGGAAATGGTCTCATCATCCCGGTGGATTTTCCTGAGTTGTTTTTACTGGTGCGCGAGGGTGAACGAATCCTCCTGGATGATGGTCATATCGAATTGAATGTTGACCTGGTAAAGGGTAGAACGCTCAGGGCACAAGTCAAGGTGGGAGGAAAACTATCTTCCAATAAGGGGATAAACCTCCCCGGTATTGCGCTCACGATTCCAGGATTCACTGAAAAAGACCGGTCCGATCTCGCATTCGGGCTTTCACAAAATATCGACATGGTCGCCATATCATTTGTTCGCACTGCAAGTGACGTTACGACTGTACGAACCGCCATTGATGAATTAAACGAAGAAGGACCTCGACCCCTGCTCATCGCCAAGCTGGAGCGACCCGAAGCCCTTGATAATCTGAACGAGATCCTGGAAGTTTCGGATGGCGTTATGGTGGCGCGAGGCGACCTGGGTGTCGAAATGCTACCGGAACGTGTGCCGATTGCCCAAAAGCGCATCATCCTTGAGGCTAACCGGTATAGGAAATTGGTTATTACTGCGACCCAGATGCTTGATTCGATGATTTCCAATCCACTGCCAACCCGTGCAGAAGCCTCCGATGTGGCGAATGCCATTTTTGACGGTACTGATGCACTGATGCTTTCCGGGGAGACTGCGAGTGGCGCATATCCAGTGGAAAGCGTCGCGATGATGGATCGCATCGTTCGGGAAGCCGAAAACAATTTTCTCGATTGGGGACACTTCAAATTGCCCGATTCGTTCACCCAGGACGATGCGGAAGCCATCACACGCGCCGCCTGCGAGTTAGCGCATGATTTAAATGTGGCTGCGATTGCTGTATTTACTCAAACTGGCCGTACCGCATTGCTGATGTCAAAAATGCGACCACGGGTACCCATTATCGCATTCACCCCCGTCAGCCAAGTCCATCAGCGATTAGCGACAATGTGGGGAGTCAATCCATACATCGTGCCGATGAGAGCCACCCTGCAGGAAATGGTTAATACGGCGGATGACACCCTCGTAGAAGCGGGCTGGGTGCAAACAGGACAACAAGTGGTGGTCATTAGTGGATTCCCGGTGCAGGCGGTCCGTCCACCGAATATAGCATTGTTGCACACAGTGGGAGAGAGAATGTGATCAATCACGGGGGAATCCCTTTTCCACTGTTAATGGATTAATCTTTTGCGGAGATTAGAATCCCAATCCCGATCATCACACCACCGACCAAGAACAGTGGTGTGATTTGATCTCCCAGGAAAATAACACCCAGGATCGTTCCCACCACAGGTTGAGCAAAAAAAGTCAATGAAGCGGCGCCAGCGGGTAGTTCCGCGAAAGCGGTATTCCATAGATACATCGCCAGCGCGGTTGAAATGATTCCAAGAAATAAGATGCCGGCGATAATCCCCGGTGTGATCGGACCTAAACCAGCCCGGGTTATTTCATAACCAGAAAGCGGTACGCTGACGACCAGACCTCCCATAAACGCGATCAGGCTGGTAGTCAGTACGTTCACTTCTCGGGTTACTTTACGGATGAGGACGGAGTATAG
>JBGOXG010000110.1:0-7787 GCA_041479025.1 Anaerolineae bacterium | reverse complement strand
CGGCGGCATCCCGGTCGGTTTTGATGGTCGTCCATGGGGCGTTGGCGTCGAGATAACGGTTCACTTCCGTCGCCAGTCTCATCGCCTCACCCAGCGCGGCGCGCAGATGCACGGATTCCATTTCAGCGCCCACTGTGTTGAATCCGTTTTCGATAACGGTGAGCAGGTTCAAGTCGGAGTCTCGAAGCGTGCTTACATCCACAGCAGGCACTTGCCCTTCCCAATTCTTGTCACAGAACGCCAGCACACGGTTCGCAAGGTTACCCCAGGTTGCCACCAGTTCGTTGTTGTTGCGCGCCACAAACTCAGCCCAGTCCCAATCGCTGTCCTTCGCTTCGGGCATGTTCACTGTCAGGTAATAACGCAATGCGTCGGGGTCGTAACGCGTCAATGCGTCGCGCCCCCACACTGCCCAGTTGCGCGAGCCGCTGATTTTTTCGCCCTCGAGATTCATGAATTGATTTGCAGGAACATCATACGGAAGAATCAACGGAACTTCATCGCCTGCGAACAACTCCATGAATGTGCTCCCGACTCCCATCAACTCGGCGGGCCACAACGATGTGTGAAAGAAGATGTTATCTTTGCCGATGAAGTGGAATTGCTTCGCTTTGGGGTTTGTCCACCACTCGCGCCACGCGTCCTTCTCGACTTGAAGTTGGCCCCACTCAATGGGCGCTGAGAGGTAACCGATCACGGCCTCGAACCAGACGTACAGGCACTTGCCGTCCCAACCGGGGACGGGCACCGGGATGCCCCAATCGAGGTCGCGCGTAATCGGACGCGGCTTGAGGCCCTCCGCTTCGATTTTTCCCAGCGACTCGCCCAACACAGTATCGCGCATATGGTCGGCGCGTTCCCGGAGGAACTTCTTAACCTCGGGTTCGAGTTTGGAGAGGTCGAGATAGAAATGCTCGGTCTCGCGAAGTTCAGGGGCTGAAGTATCACCCACTACCTTGGAGCGCGGATTGAGGAGTTTATCCGGTTCGAGCACATTGCCGCACTTATCGCACTGGTCGGAGCGTGCGTTTTCATCTCCGCAGATGTAGCATGTCCCCTCGATGTAACGGTCGGGCAGGAATCTTTTTAATCCGGGCGAGAACCATTGTGGTTCCACTTTAGTAAAGAGATAGCCGTTCTTCTGCAGCGCTAGGAAGATGGTCTGTGAAACCTTGAAATGATTCTCCGTATGGGTGGATGTGTAAAGGTCATATGAAATTCCGACTTGCTGGAACAGGTCAATGAATCCTTCGTGATAGAACTTGTACACTTCTTCGACGGGTTTGCCGAGTTTATCTGCGCTCATTGTGACAGGCGTGCCGTGCGAATCAGTGCCGGTGATCATCAGCACATTGTTACCCTTGAGCCTGTGATAGCGTGCGATAATATCCCCTGGAAGGTGCGAACCCGTCAGGTTTCCTACGTGGATTTCTGCATTGGCATAAGGCCATGCGACTGCAATCAGGATGTTTTCGGGCATTCGAACCTCTCTTTTTCACCACGAAGGATGCTAAGGAAAAACCCTCTTGTAATCACCTGCTCTTGCGTCAGGCGCAATTGTCATAATCCTGGTGTTTGATATTCTTTTTACGACTTAAGTAATTTTCACGGTTCGATTTTGAATTTATAAATAAAAAGGCTGTCCGCGTCCTGGACAGCCCAATGAGTCGGTATGCGAAATTTCACGCTTCCCGTACGGCTGCCCAGGCGCGGCGAGGCATGACCATCATGGCCTTGCCAGTCATTATCGTCAAGCGGGGTAGCAGATATGAGATCATGAGACAAAGTTTAAACGGTGAAGTCTGGTATGTCAATGATGGTTATAGATATTCCTTCAACTGTCTGGCCCGCCGTGGATGGCGAAGGCGGCGAAGGGCTTTGCCTTCGATCTGCCGGATACGTTCACGGGTCAACCCAAATTTCTTTCCCACTTCCTCCAGAGTATACACATTCCCATCGTCGAGGCCAAAGCGCAGGCGGAGTACTCGCGCCTCGCGCGGAGATAGTGTGGTAAGAACTTCTTCGATCTTGTCCCGCAGCATGGACTGGTACGCGCTCTGCATGGGTGTCGGGCTTAATTCGTCCTCGATGAACATGCCCAGTTCTGATTCCTCATCATCGCCGACGGGACTTTCCAACGATAGAGGGAGCCACGAAACTTTCATGATCCACTGCACCTTGCGGGTGGTCAACCCAACTGCCTCCGCCAACTCCTCGGCAGTCGGCGCGCGGCCCAGTTTCTGTTCCAATTCGTGAGTCAGTTTATACATCTGGCGGATGCGGTCAATCATGTGGACAGGCACACGGATGGTGCGTGCCTGATCGGCGATAGCCCGTGAGATCGTCTGTCTGATCCACCATGTTGCATAGGTGGAAAAGCGAAAACCCCGATGATAGTCATATTTCTCGACAGCTTTCATCAAACCGAGGTTGCCTTCCTGGATCAAGTCAAGGAAATACACGCCGCGCCCCATGTACCGCTTTGCAATTGAGACTACCAGCCGCGTGTTGGCTTTAATGAGGTGCTCACGGGCGAGGACGCCGTCCTGGACAATGACATCAAGCTCACGCCGGCGTGCGATAGGCAAACGCCGGTCACGAAGTGAGGCCTGCCTGGCGTGAAGCCCCGCTTCGATGCGGTGCGCAATATCCAGTTCTTCATCCACAGTCAGCAAGGGGACACGGGACATCTCCTTCAGATACAATCCCACTGTATCGTCAGAGGAGATGTTTTCGACGGGATTCGCCCATGATTCGAAATCCGTGCTCAGCGGTAATTCATCCGTCTGGGATTCGAATTCCGTATCGGTATCGAGAATATCCACCCCGCGGCGACGCAGCGCAAGTAAAAGGACACTCAGGCGTTCCGAATCCTCGCTTGCGTCCGGATAAATCTCCATTAAGTCTTCTGTGGTGAGATAACCTTGGACCCCTGCTTTTTCAAGCAGCATATGCAGGGCTTCTTTCCGTCTTGGAGTCACGCCTGCCTCCGATAATCAATAATGGATGCTATGCTTATCTTATATAGATGAATACTCGATTCCCGTAATGTGCGACCTCGTCCTAACAATCACACTGTCTCGACGGTTTTTCCTATTCCAAGAGTTCACTTAGATTGGAAAAGGGTATGTCATTCCTATTGTTTCCATGACCGCAATCGACTTCATTCCGATTTTCTCCGCATTCGATACATAATCCCTTGCAGTCTGGTTTGCAGAGCGGATTGATGGGGACTTCCAACAGAGCATATTCACGCATCAACGGTTGCAGGTCGATATGAGCATCCTCCGGCATCAGGAGATCAGAATCGGTAACATTTTCTTTTTTGAAAGCAAACAACTCTGTAAAATCCCAGTGCATCCTTTGTGAGAATTCGTTTAGACATCTCACACATTCCATGGGGATCGTACCTTGAAAATCTCCTTGTACGAGCAATCCCTGTGGTGTACGGCTGATTTTGGTGGAGCCGGTGAAATCCGTAAGCACCAGATCATCGCCGACCGACATGCGCTCGTCTTCAAAATCAAAATTGCGGCTGATACCAATCGGGGAATTTATCAGGAATCCGACATTCAGCTGCAGGGGTTTGCGTGGACTTGTCACCTTTTCATGCTCGGGGATAAAAAGTTATGTACATTCTAGCACAAGCAGAATCACACGTCAAGATAATTTGCGTGTATACATCAATAAAGATTGCGTATAAAGAATAAAATTGGGGAAAAAATAAAAAATACCCATTGACAGGGCATTTTTCGTGACGTTATACGTTTCGATCGATGATGTATCTGGCCAGACTCTCAAGCGACTCGCGCTCTTCAGACCATGGGAATTTTTTCAGAGCAACCAATCCCTTTTCCACATGATTACGGGCTTCCGACATGGCATGTGAGTTCGATTCGGTATTGCGGATAGCTTGCACCAGTCGGTCCATGCGTTCCTGGTTTCCCCATCCACCCTCCGCCAGCAGTTTAACATCCGGATCATTCGGGTGAGTCTCGGCATAATAAATTGCCGGGAGGGTCACCAAACCTTGGAGCAGATCAGAACCGACCGGCTTACCGACCGTTGACTGTTCTCCTGTGAAATCGAGCACATCATCCATGATCTGGAAAGCCATGCCGACTTCATACCCAAAGGTCTTCATCACTGTCCGAACGGTTTCATCCTCCGTGCTGACCATGGCTGCAGCCAGGGCGGACATTTCAAACAGTGATGCAGTCTTGGCATAGATTCGGCGGTAATAGTTGTTGCGATCAATGACACCGCGCGCAGCAAACAATTGCGTCAATTCCCCGTTGACAATCACCGAGAGTGTTTCTGCAAACAATTTCATTAGCGGAAGATAATCAGTCTCCGCAGCGAGTTTGGCGGCGCGTGAAAACAGAAAATCTCCTGTCAATACGGTTGCAGCGGGTGACCAGCGCGCGTTGAGCGTGGGCATGCCCCGTCTCAGAAGCGACCCATCAATCAGGTCATCATGGACGAGGGTCGCTGTGTGAAGCATTTCCACTGATGCGCCCAGGGTTATAAGCTTTTCCTGTGGCGCGCCAAGCATATTCCCTACCAGAAAAACGATGGTCGGGCGGATCCGTTTGCCACCAGCAGAGAGCAAATGCTCCAGCGCTACTCGCAGGTCGGGGTGATGCTCCATCCCGGTCTGGGCGCGCATGCGCTCTTCAACCAAAGTAACTTCATCTTGAACAGATGTGAAAAAAGTTGCCGTGCTCAAACTTTAGCCTCCCCAACTGAACAGGCGGGAGGCGTTGTCTGAAGTGTTTTTCGCCACCTGTTCGCGGGTTGTCGAATGGATATCTGCAATTTTATCAGCAATAAACGCCACGTAGGCAGGTTCGTTGCGTTTTCCCCGTTTCGGAACGGGGGTTAGGAAAGGTGCGTCCGTTTCGATAAGAATTTTTTCCAGCGGCAGACTGGCAACGAGTGCCTGCCTTTCCACGGCATTTTTATAAGTGACCGGGCCAGTCACCCCTATGAAGAAATTCATATCCATTGCTTTTTGCGCCGTTTGAAGGGTTCCGCTGAAGGAGTGCAACACTCCCGGTCGTCCAGCAAGAGGATTCTTATCCAACTGCAGTTGGTCGTTCCATTCCTCCAGAATTTGAATCATCTCCCGGGCGCAGTCCCCATCTGGGGTGTCTTCTTTCTCACGCAGGTGGATCACCACCGGGAGTTGTAGTTCTGCTGCCAGGGCGAGTTGCTCTTTTAGCACCTTTTTCTGGTGGTCGTGAGGCGCAGTATCCCAGTAATAATCGAGACCCATTTCTCCGATGGCGACCACCTTCTGACTGATGGACAATTCCCGCAGGGCTGGGATTGTCTGCGCATCCCAAGTCAGCGAATCGCTCGGGTGAACGCCGATGGCGGCGAACAGGTTGGGATGTGATTCAGCCAGTTTGACGGCATGCAGGCTGGTGCGCAGATCGAGCCCCGGGATCAGGATGCGGGTCAGTCCCGCCTCCCAGGCGCGCGCCAAGACCTCCTGGCGGTCGCTATCAAATTTCTCAAAGTCCAGATGACAATGGGTATCTGTAAGCACTACTTAATGCCGGCGACTTTCAGCCCATCCTGTAAAATTGCCTGTACTTTATCGCCGTGAGTCGTCTCACAATAAACGCGCATGATCGGCTCGGTGCCGGAAAAGCGGATGAGCATCCAACCGCCATCTTCCAGTTTGAACTGAAACCCATCGATAGTGACGAGTTCGGTAACTTTCAGTCCGCCCAGTGTGGCAGGTTTGGCGGCCATGATGGCAGCTTCGCGGTCTTTGCGGTTGCCGCTGAAAGCCGTATCAATGCGGTCATAAAAGAATTCGCTGCCGACCTTGTCAAAAAGAACCTTGAGCAATTCGGTCGGTTTTTTGCCGAGGCGTACCATCAGGTCAAGCATGTACAAACCAGCTAGAATGCCATCTCGTTCAGGAACGTTGCCGCGGAAGGCGTACCCACCGCTTTCCTCTCCGCCAATCAAAGCATTAGTCTCGATCATCTTGGGTGCAACGTACTTGAAACCCACACCGGTTTCGTAGACCGGGACGCCGTAAGAAGCGCCAAGTTTGTTCAACATGCCTGTAGTGGAAAGTGTTTTGACGATGGCGCCGCGCTGTCCGCGAACCTCGAGCAGGTAATAAGCGAGCAAGGCAAAAACGCGCAGCTGGTTGACGAACTTTCCGTTCTCATCCCCTATGCCGCAGCGGTCGGCATCACCATCTGTAATGATCAGCACGTCCGCTTTATTCTCGACCGTCGCTTTGAGACCGACATCGATGTTCGGCTGGATGGGTTCAGGCCGCTTCATCTCAGGGAAAGACGGATTGCGTTCATTGTGGATTTCGATGATTTTGGTTTTGCCGCCGCCCAGCAGGCGGGGAAAATAACCCGCGCCGTTGCCCCACATCGTATCGACCATCACGGTCAGGCCGGCATCCTTGATGGGTTGCAGGTCGATGAGTTTCTTGATGTGTTCGATATAAGGGGTGTGCGGATCGAATTTGACAATTTTTCCGCCTGATACCCCCTCGGTAAACGGAATCCGTTTTACGGAGGTAATTGAATCGGGAATCAGCGCTTCAATCTTGAGCAGACCCTCAGGGTCGATAGCCCCGCCGTTTTCGTCCCGGACTTTGAATCCATTATCGGAAGATGGGTTGTGTGATGCGGTGATGTTGACCGCGCCACAGGCTTTTCGATTTACCACTGCGAACGCGATCACAGGTGTGGGTGTTGCGCCATCCGTGAGATAGACTCTCAACCCGTTGCCTGCCAGCACTTCCGCAACCGTGGCTGCGAAATTTTCCGAGCCGAAGCGTTTATCGTAACCGACCACCACCCACTCGTCTTTTTTACCTTTTTCCAGCAGGTAGGAGGCAAAACCCTGTGCACAACGGCGCACATTGTCGAAAGTGTAATCTTCGGCGATAACGCCGCGCCAGCCATCCGTGCCGAATTTGATGTCAGCAGCCATAGGAGTCTCCTGAATTAGATCATGCCGGGGGTATTATATCAGTGACCGGTGACCAATGACCAGCTTTGAAAAGCTGGATTAGTAATTTGTTTTGAAGATAATTCTAGAATTAGACCAATACCAAAACTTCAATAAAAAAAGATCACTGTAATCTGCATCGAGACTCTCCTTACATAACCCTGAAAATCTATTTATCTCACCCTTGTTCGACAGCATTATCAGAACAGTCGGAGATTTCATGCGCCGGAACTTTCCACCGGCTGGATTTCCTTTGGTGGAATAAACTTAAACCAGGCAATCGGGATCGAAATCAAGCATGCTGCCACGACAAACCAGAATGGTGCCTTTGGGGAAATACGCTCCCAGAGTTGAGCGCCAATCCACGGAGCGGGCAGGGATAAAATTCCGAGTGTGGTACCAAACAACCCGAAGGCAAGTCCTCGTTTATGATCAGGTACGACCTTCGAGATCAGGGAATTGTATGCTGGCATCAGGCTGCCTGCGCCGAGTCCTAAAATTGCTATTGCAGTGATGAAACCCGCATAATTCCTGACCTGCAACAGTATTATTAATCCCGCAGCTTCCAGAGCAAACCCGACGGCAGCAGTAATCCGTTCACTACGCTTATCAACCAGGTAACCTGATAAATAAGATGCAACGATGAGCGCCATCCCAAACGCCGCATTAACGATCCCAATTTGCTGCACATTTAAAGAGCCAAATTCAGATAGGTAGATGGGATACAACTGGTTGATCATGTTGAAGGTGGTATCGCCTACCGCATCCGTAACCCAGATCCAGGTGAGTAT
>JBGOXG010000031.1:0-17899 GCA_041479025.1 Anaerolineae bacterium | reverse complement strand
TGCCCGGCGGGTCGTCCTGCTTAACCAGGCCGATAGTCCTGACCTGCAAGCCGAGGGACAGAAACTCGCCCAATCCATTTTATCCGCTTACGATGCGGTAATCATTTCTGCGTTGAATCCAGGCCAAAATCAGGGACCGGCGAAACGGTCGATCTTTGCTATTCATGAAAAAACCGCAGGCATTATCCTTGCCGCGGGAGGATCAACACGATTTGGGTCGCCCAAGCAGCTGCTGGACTTTCACGGGAAACCTTTCGTGCGCATCATCGCCGAAAAAGCGCTTGCAGCCGGGCTTGAGTCCGTCGAAGTCGTGACCGGCGCTCACGCCGAAAATGTCGAAGCGGTGATCCGGGATTTACCGGTAAGAGTCATCCGCAACCAGGAATGGCAGTCTGGGCAGGGTTCGTCCATCCGGGCAGGAATATCCGGGCTCCCCATCAGGGTTGGCGCAGCGCTATTCCTTCTCGCTGACCAGCCGCAGGTGACTGCCTCCGTGCTGCGGGCTTTGGTGGAACGGCACGCGCAGGATTTGCCGGCAGTGCTCGCGCCGTATATTCTCGACCGGCGCGCCAACCCGGTGCTTTTTGACCGTGTCACGTTTGCGGACCTTCTCAAGCTCGAGGGGGATCAAGGAGGGAGGGCGATTTTCTCCAAATTCATCCCAACCTACTTGGATTGGTTGGACGAACGCCTGCTCATGGATGTGGATACACCGGACGATTATCGTCGATTACTGGAGGCGGAAAATGACCTCTAAGGTTTTTGCCATTATCCTGGCAGCGGGGAAATCGCAACGCATGGGGCAGCCCAAAATGCTCCTGCCATGGGTGGATACGACCGTGCTGGGTCAGGTGGCGCTGACCGTCAGCCGGGCTGGCATTTCGGACATTATCATCGTCACGGGGGGAGACAGGGAACTAGTGGACGCGGAAGTGTCGAGATTGGCAGAAGAGCTCCCTGTCCGGGCTGTCTATAACCTCTCTTTTGAAAAAGGAGGGATGATGTCATCCATCCAGACTGGACTTGCCGTCATACCTCCCGAATGCAAGGCTGTTCTGATCGGGCTCGGCGACCAGCCTCAGATCGAAGAAAAAACCCTGAGGGATATTCTCGCAATCTATGAAAAAACAGGGGCAGGGATCATCGTCCCCAGCCATGAGAATCGACGCGGTCATCCGGTGTTAATGGATGCCATCTACCGACCTGAGCTTCTGAATCTCGATCCTCAATCCTCGCTGCGCGATTTCTTGAATGCACATCACGAGGAAATAAGCTATGTCAAAGCAGGTGCCAGCGTGTTACAGGACCTGGATACGCCGCAAGATTATCAGCGTTTTCACAGGACTTGATGTCATATACCTCTATACCATTTATAAAATCAATCACCTAGACAATGCGAGTGGCTGGTCCACCGTCGGTTTTCTATGTGCCGTGTCTCGAGGTTATGAACATCCGTAATAAATCTAAGGAGAAACGGCAATGATGCTATTTAATAGGTTTTTCTTATTGCCAGCAATAATAATTAGCATACTGCTTAACTCATGTGCACCGAAAGTGAACCTGTTGCCAACTATAACCAATGAGGTTCCAAAACAAACATTGGAAATTAAAATCCCAACGCAGATTCCCACTCATCCTCCTTTACCGGAGCCCAGCCTTACTCCAACGTTTTCGGCGGCTGCGCCAACGGTTGTTGCTACACCTAACATAGCCTTGGATCCAGGAGTCAACTACTTAGTGTACGCACGTGATGAGCCAATGCTTTACATAGGTGAAGGGCTCGTTTACTCTCTGTGGGCGCTTGTCCCAGGTGGTCGGGAGGTCGGTCCGCTTTTTGTTGGCGCCGGTCCCGAAACGAGAGTATCACCTGACTGTTCTTATATGACCTTTTTCCCTGAGTTGGAAACTGCCGTTTCAACCGATGCGCCTGTTATTCTAGACCTTAATTTGGGAGACCTCTCCAACTTGGATGATATCCATGGATTTGTCTCGATCGACTGGTCTCCGGATAGCAAGTGGATTGTGACAGACGAAGAGGATACGATTTCGCTAATGAACTTGACTTCTGGCGCCAGTGTAATCTTGAAAGCATGCAAAGACATTTCCAATCCCTCATCACCATCGGATTGCTATTCGCCGTCTTGGGAACCTGAAGGGGGTCGTATTGCTTACTATGCAGCTTTTCTAAATTCCGGTGAGTCTGACAAACTCCATGGTGTCTATCTGGTCAACGCGGACTGCTCCACCGGAGGATTGGGTTGTGTCTCTGAGGGTCCTCTACCGTTGAGTGAAGTATTCGCGTGGTCCCCTGATGGTAGTAAATTCGCTTTTGAAGAGTTTCAGTCCATCAAAGTGTTCGATCTATCCAAAAATCAGGTGATTCAGGAATTCAAAGTCTCGAGCAACGGGACAAGTTCATATATCAGTTCAATCGTTTGGGCTCCTGACGCATCCTCTCTGATCTACAGTATGGATTTTGGAATATATCGTCTGGATTTGGTAACTGGGGAGCAGCAGGTATTGGCAATGCCAGATATGGACCAAGATGGAGCACCCCTGGCAAAGGAAGTCCTCTTCTGGGAAGATGGTGCCTGCCTCGAGAAGATATCCAATTTCAGTCGATGAAGTACGAAACCGAAATGTGAATCTCTTCGCACTTCGACCTACACCTATAACTATGCCAACCGCCTGACCAGCGTGGGCGGCTTAGCGTGAAAATTATGACACGCGCTACCAGTTACATCTTTTCACGCAGAATATGATCGTGTTCAACTCCGTATTAAAATGGGTGACCTTCCCTCACCTGCCATCAGCATTTTTAATGTTGCTTTGCACGGGTATGATAAAGCGCGTTGATAAATGATAAACTTCATCAACGATTGACTTTCGCGCCTTAGTGAGATTAGATGAAACTCTTCCCAAGGTTTGTCGCCACTGTATGCCGTCTTGGTCTGGAGGCCATGTGCCGTATCGATAACCAGGAACTGGTTAAAGTCCCTACCAGTGGACCGCTCATTGTCTACGTAAACCATACCGGCTCGGTTGAAGTCCCCATCATCTTTACAGAACTCCTTCCCCGTCCCGTGACCGGTATCGCAAAAAATGAAAGCTGGGACAACTGGTTCCTGAACTGGATCTTCACCATGTGGCAAGCCATTCCGATTCGGCGCGGAGATGCGGACATGGAAGCCATGCACAGCATGCTGGACGTTTTGGAAAAAGGGTATATTTTAGGTTTATCCCCCGAAGGGACGCGCAATAAAACAGGCGCTCTCCTCAGAGCACATCCGGGCGTGGTCATCCTCGCATTAAGAAGCGGAGCTCCGCTCATGGCGGTTGCCCACTGGGGCGGGGAAAATTTCAAGTCCAATCTCAAGCATCTCAGACGGACCGACTTCCACATCCGCTGCGGAAGGATATTTTATTTGGACCCGCATGGAGAAAGGGTTTCAAGAGAGGTCCGCCAGCAGATGGTGAATGAGATGATGTACCAGTTGGCAATGTTGCTGCCTCCGGAATATCGTGGAGCCTATTCGGATTTGGAGAATGCGACAGAAAAATATCTGCGGTTTGTAAATTGACCCCCTGAGCGAGTGGCACTTCAATTGGGCATTTATTTCGTCAGGTCATACCAGTAGACGTTTGTTTCCCATTTTTTAAATCCCATCTTTTCGTACAATTTGTTGGCAGCCTTGCGGGTTGGGCTGCAGGTCAATGATATGCCGTCCACGCCCATCTCCGCAGCAATGCTCAGCAATTGGCTGACCAGTGCTCCGCCAATGCCCTGTCCTCGCGCCGACTGGTCCACGATGACATCTTCAATATGAGCATGCACCCCGACTGGTGTTCGAAAAACCACCAGTGTGCCCGAGCCAACGATGGGTCCGGACTGATCCGGGTATCGGGCGATCAACAGCACTGACGAGGATTCAATCAACGCTGTCAGGTCATCCAGTGTGGGAGATTGACGGCGGGTCAGTTGGGGAATCAACTTTTCGAATGCATTCACCAACTCATCCGTAGCTTGGGTAACGCGAGAGATATGCATCAACTCCCCTTCCGGTATTTATCCCGCACTTTCGATAATCGTTCAATCGCATCGACCGGGATGCGGTTGACCTTACCCATCAAGCGAGCATAGAAATACACTTCGGCTACTTTTTCGATCCGTTCAAGGTTGATCAGCGCGACATCCAGATTTTTTCCGACCGTTAATGACCCGTGCTGGCGAAGCAGGATCGCGTCGTGATTGACAATAAGTTTCCTGACCGCGTCAGCATCCTCATGGGATGAAGGGGTGACATACGGAGTCGTCGGGACAGAGCCAAGGGTCAGCAGGACTTCCGTAAGCACATCCTCTGGAAAGGGGATATCGGCAACTGTGAGCGCTGTCGCATAAGTCGGATGCGCGTGGATGACCGCACGGATATCAGACCGTTGTTTATAGGCTTCCAGGTGCATTGGCGTTTCAGACGATGGTTTTAATTTACGCCTGGAATTCGTCCATACCAGCGCACCATCCATGTCCACGATGATGAGATCCTCCAGATCCATGCGTCCTTTGCATAAGCCCGAAGGTGTAATGATGATGAGGTGATCCGCCAGGCGAGCGGAGATATTGCCATCATTCGCAGTCATGAGACCGCGTTCGTAGGCAATGCGTCCCGCTTCAACAATAGCGAGGCGCAAATCGCGTTCTGTGGCTATGGGGGTGAAACGCAGACGATTCATTTAGTTCTTTCGCGTTTTGAATGTTAACCAGAGACTCAATGCAAAATAATATGCAAAGAAAGCAAAAGTCACCCAGATCATCCAGGGCGGGATGTCCGGATAAATGATCAATCCCCAGATACTCATCGCGAAATAAACGGAAATCAGTACCAGCGTTAATGTCCGCAATTGAGTACTGCGGGTGGGATATATATATTTGATGGGGATAAAAATCAGGGCAACCAAAAATAAAAGGATCGCCAGATTAACCCACGGGTTCAAACCTAATACCAACACATAGATGGCGACAATATTCCAATAAGAGGGAAACCCCGTAAAAAAATGATCTTCGGTCTTGGCATCCGTTTGCGAGAATTGAAAAGCGGAGGCCAGCAAAATCGCACAAGCGCCAGCCATTCCCCAGCCAGGCGGGAGCACGCCGGATTCATAAAGGAATAACGCCGGGACAACGACATACGTAAAATAATCAATGATATTGTCCATCAAGGCGCCATCAATTTTCGAGGCGTACACCTTCGTGTCTGCCCGGCGGGCGAGAAAACCGTCGAAACCATCCACAAGCATGGATGCGATCATCCAGACGACCATTATCCGCCATTCATGCTGGATAATAGCCAGGAGGGCGAAAAAACTAAAAACAGCGCCCGTCGCTGTGAAGAGATGGACGCCATAAGCGTAAATTGAGCGAATTTTGGATTTTGACACGGGTTGGATTTCCGTCATATCCCAATTATAAAGGCGAAGGGATAATCTTGCGACCATCCCTCCGCCATGATCAAAATTAATTGAACCGGCCAGTCCGGCTCTCGCTACTTCGTGAAATGGACTTTCGCCAACCCGAAAGTAGCTTTTTCACCATCAAAACTATCCTCAGATCTTGCGATGACGCTGGTCGGCAGATCTGAAAAAACCAGTTCGCGCGTTAACGTTTCAGCGGTAATGTAATCCTGGTGAGCCGCGATGGCTTCCATTAAACCAGGGGTGGCGGAGACATATAGTTTTATGCGATCAGCGACATCAAGCCCAGCCTGTTTGCGCAGATCCTGAACGCGGCGCACGAATTCTCGTGCCAGCCCTTCGTGCATCAGTTCGGATGTCAGTTCTGTAACCAACGCTGCGACATAGGGTCCGTCTTCTGCAACAGCAAAGCCTTCTTTCGCCATTGCCTTTACTTCAACTTCGTCGGACAGCAGATCGTAATCCTGTCCATCCACATTGACCCTGAGTGGTTTTCCGGTCATAAGCGTATGCGAGGCTGCTTCGGAGTCCATGGCAAGTACAGCCTTTTGAATGGCGGGGAATTTGTTCCCGTATTTTTGCCCCAACTGTTTGGGCAGAGGTTTTACAGCATGTGACACCGCCTCTGTGCTGGAATCCAATAGACGGACCTTTTTCACGTTGAGTTCATCAGCGATCAAGTCGTCATAATCGGCTACCATACGGCGCTCATCCACATTTCCCACCGAAAAGGCGACTTCCGCCAATGGCTGGCGTACCTTGCGATTCGCCTTGTTCCGCGCAGCATGTCCGAGCGAGACTAGCCGTAAAACCAGCGCCATGTCACGATTCAGCTTTTCATTTATCAGCGTCGAGTCGAATTTAGGCCACAGAGCGAGATGAACCGATTCAGGTACTGACGAATCGACGGAGCGGATGAGATTCTGATACAACTCCTCAGAAAGGAAAGGCATCGCCGGTGCAAGCAGCTTACTGAGGGTCGTCAATGCAGTGTAGAGCGTGGAGTAGGCGGCGTGTTTATCAGAATCCGACTCCGACTTCCAGAAGCGACGACGCGAACGCCGCAGATACCAGGTTGACAGCTTCCCGACAAATTCCTGCAATGGACGCGTGGCATTGATGACGTCATAGCGGTCATAAGCGTCCGTCACATCACGAACAAGCGTGTTTAATTCCGAAAAAAGCCACTTATCCAGCATTGAATATGCTGGAGCGTTCGTCGTGCCAGGCTGCCATTTGTCGAGGTTGGCATAGGTAACGAAGAATGAATAAACATTCCATAGCATCAGCGTAAAATCGCGCACCACGCTGCCGACCAGATCGGAAGAGAAGCGACGCTCCTGACCGGGAGGAGATGCCGTGTAGAGATACCACCGGAAAGCATCCGCGCCATGGGCGTTCAGCACATCCCAGGGGTTTACGATTTTCCCTTTGCTTTTGGACATCTTCTGCCCATCAGCGTCCAGGATCAGACCAAGACAAATGACGTTTTTGAAGCTCACTTGGTCGAACAACAAAGCGGATATGGCATGAAGAGAGTAGAACCAGCCGCGAGTCTGGTCAACAGCTTCACAGATGTAATCAGCAGGGTATTGCTGCTTGAATTTCTCCTGGTTCTCGAACGGATAATGCCATTGGGCATAAGGCATCGATCCCGAATCGAACCATACGTCGATCAGCTCCGGGACACGCATCATCTTTCCACCGCACTCGGAACATTTCCAATAAACCTTATCCACATGCGGGCGATGCAAGTCGATGCCGGCCAGATCACGACCCGCTTTCTGACTGAGTTCTGCAACCGAGCCGACCGCTTCCTGATGTTTGCAGTCGGCACATTCCCAGACCGGTAACGGAGTGCCCCAATACCGCTCACGTCCCAGCGCCCAATCCACGTTGTTCTCAAGCCAGTTTCCAAATCGTCCCTGTTTGACGTGCTCAGGAACCCAGTTTATTTCCTGGTTCAGTGCAACGAGACGGTCCTTGTACTGGCTGGTGCGTATGAACCATGTCCCACGCGCGTAATAAAGCAGCGGTGTGGAACAACGCCAGCAGAACGGATAGGTATGAGTGTATTTTTCTACACGAAAGAGTAAACCGCGCGTTTCGAGATCGGTCACGATGAGTGGATCGGCATCCTTGACCCACATCCCGCGCCAGGGTTTGATTTCGTCGATGAAAGTACCATCCGGTTTGACGGTCATCAACACCGGTAAATCATGCTCCATGGCCATCTGCATATCTTCTGCGCCAAAAGCAGGTGCCTGGTGGACCAGACCCGAGCCGTCTTCAGTGGTGACAAAATCACCAAGCACAACATAATAGGCAGGCTTGTCGGGCGGCATGAACGTGAATAATGGCTGGTACTTAACCCCTTTGAGTTTCTTTCCCTTGAAAGTCTCGACGACTTTGACATCCTCGCCGGCGAAGATTTTTTCAACCAGTTGTTTCGCCAGAACAAGGCGTTCCTTTCCGTTATCCGGCAAATCACGCTCGATGGTTACATAGTCAACGTCCGGGTGGGCGGCGACAGCCACATTACCAGGAAGTGTCCAGGGTGTGGTCGTCCAGACCAGTAAGGACGTGCCCGGTTTGGCCACCAGGGGCATCCGCACATAAACAGAAGGATCGGTGGCTTCGTCATAGCCAAGCGCCACCTCGTGATCAGAGAGCGGTGTGCCGCAACGCGGGCAATATGGAACAACCTTGAAGCCCTGGTAAAGCAGGTCTTTATCCCAGAAATTTTTCAGTATCCACCAGACAGATTCGACATATTCGTTGGTGTAAGTCACATAAGCATCTTCCAAATCCACCCAGAAGGCGATCCGCTCGGTCAGTCTTTCCCAGTCCTGGATGTATGTGAAGACAGATTTCTTGCACAACTCATTGAATTTATCGATGCCATACTCCTCGATCTGCTGTTTATTGGTAAAACCAAGTTGTTTTTCCACCTCGATCTCGACCGGAAGACCATGTGTATCCCAACCGCCGCGACGTGAGACCCGATAACCGCGCATGATCTTATAACGTGGGAACATATCTTTGAAAACACGCGCGAGCACATGATGAACCCCGGGTTTGCCATTGGCCGTCGGCGGTCCTTCATAGAAAACATACTCGGGAGCATCTTTTCGTTGCTCAACGGTCTTCTTTAAAATACCCTGGCGGTTCCAGAACTTTAATACTTCGCTTTCCATCGCCACCACATCGAGTTTTGGATAGACTGGCTTGAACATAGTTCCTCCTTGCCTGGAAATTAAAAAACTCTCATCCGTTCAGGGACGAGAGCCAAAGATGCTCACGCGGTACCACCCTGCTTCCTGCTTGAAGCAAGCACTTTGGGTACGGCAATTTGCTTATACCCTCTCCCTGTAACGTGGGATTCCCGGCTTACTTACTTGCCAAAAGGCTTTCGGCTTGCAGCTCCGGAAGGATTTTCAATCTGCTTGACTGGTCCGGCTTTCACCAAATCCAGACTCGCTGGCAGATCGGGCAGATTTACTCGTTTCCATCAAAGCTTTTATTGTTTCCATGATTATAATTGCTATCGATATCTCGTGCAAGGATAAAAATATGGTTATTCAATTGGATCACCTGGGACAAAAAATCGCCATTGTCGCGAACGATTCCCACCCCATCGAGGGCGGATTCATCGCCCATGCAACAAAATTATTTCTGAACCTGCCTTCTGCTCCGATAAGGTTTTATCGTCACGGGTGGCAATCCTGGACCCTGGCTGCCTGGATAGACCCCGCTATGCCGGTCACCCCGATCAGTGCGCCTGAATTCCGTGCGAAAGACGAAGATCCTCTATATGCGTTTGCAGGAAACCACACCAGTGCCTGGGTAGGCGCGATTGAACTATCAGAGAACGCAATTCTCCTCCTAGGCGCTCTCGACCTGAGTGGGCGGGTCGAACTGGATGGTAATAAACTTACTGGGTTCTTTGAAACAGGAAGCGGTGATTGGTTCGTGGCTTTAGGCAAAGAAGACCAGGTTTTCAGGCGCTATGCACAACTTTTGGGAGAAAAATTTAGGACCGGCACAACCAATCCTTTACGGGTATGGTGCTCGTGGTACAGCCTTTACAACCTTATCAACGAAGCGATTTTATCAAGAGTGATCACCGACCTCGGTAACCTGCCATTTGACGTCATCCAATTGGATGATGGCTGGCAAATAGACACCGGTGATTGGGAGGCTAATAAGAAATTTCCATCCGGCATGGCAGCCATGGCAAAGAGAATCCAAAAAACCGGTCGGATTGCCGGATTATGGCTCTCTCCCTTTGTTACTACAAAATCTTCCAGCATTTTCCGTGACCACCAGGATTGGATTCTGCGGGACGAGCAGGGAAAGCCGGTCTTCGCGGGGGTGAAATTTGGAGGAGCGATTTATCCTTTGGACGTCAGCCATCCAGCGGTTTTAGATTGGCTTGAGATGCAAATAAAGAAGGTCCGCAACTGGGGTTACAGATATCTGAAACTGGATTTTTTATATGCAGGCGCTTTCCCGGGAAAACACTTCCAACAAAAACCGCGTGAGGTTATTTACCGCCAGGCGCTCAATGTCATACGCAACGCTGCCGGTGATGCCTACTTGTTGGTGTGTGGTGCACCGGTAATCCCATCGCTGGGTTTGTGTGATGGCATGCGGATCGGTCCGGATGTAACACCCTACTGGCTGAATGTGCCCATGTCGGTTTATGTCAATAATCCCAACCATCCCAGTACGCAAAATGCTATCCGTACCAGTTTGAACCGGATATGGCTCAAAGAGATCGTTCAAGTTGACCCGGATGTGGTCTTCTTCCGCTCCAAGGTCAACGCGCTTAAACCACAGGAAAAAAATCTATTGCGGGATTTGGGGGAAATATCAGGTTTTAAAGCTACATCCGACCTGCCACAATGGTTATCAACCGAAGATAAAAAGGATTTGATTGATTTCCTGACCCACTCCCCCAGGGTTGTACGGCTTGGGCGTTACCGTTTTCAAATCGACGGGCGTGATGTGGATTTTTCGCCGGCCATGCCACTCCCAAAAGAACACAAATTCCCGGAAAAACTGGCTTCGGGCTTGGGATTGGTTCAAATGGCTCACAGGGAGGTTATTCCAGCTATTGTGGAAGTTCAGAAACAAAGATTATCGGGAAGAAAAAGACTTAATTAATAAAAGAGTGGATTCCCTATCCTTTTATTTCTTAGGACTCGCAAAGTTAGCGGTCCAATAAGCGCCATAGGGACTGCCGGCGACATAGATGTATCCTATCCCTATTTCTGTATAATCACCGTTAAGTATATTAGCCTTATGGCCTTGACTCCCCATCCAGCCTGAGACAACCGACGCGGGATCCCCGTACCCTGCAGCGATATTTTCCGCGACGGCGCCCCAACTGTAACCCTGGCGAGAGATCCGTGCTGATGGAGATGAGCCATCACTTCCGGTATGGCTGAAAAAACCGTTACAGGCCATGTCCTGACTGTGACCGCGTGCAGCAGAACCAAGTTGACTCTGCGCACTCAACGGGTCAACAGGCGGAATGGCATTGACTCGCTCGTTGTTGATGAGAGCAATCACCTGCGACTCGAAACCGGAATTGGTCGCCGGATTGCATGAAAAAGTCGTCGCAGTCGGTGGAGGAGATGTTGGCGAGCGGGTTAGGGTCGGGGAGGACGGAGGTGCAGATGGCAATATCACTGTTACTGTGGCAGTACTGGTTGGGGTGAGGATGAATGTTACCGTCGGAGGCACCGGTGTAAAAGTCCGGGTAAATGTCGCCGATGGAGGCAGACCTGTGAATGTACTGGTAAAAGTAAGCGTTGGAGGAGGCGGCGTAGTCGGTTGAGGCGAAGAGGTCGACGTACGGGTAAATGTCGCGGTGGGAGGGACTATCGTAAATGTCCTTGTATAAGTCAATGTTGGAGGAGGTAGTGTCATCGGCGGGGCGGTAACCGTTCGCGTCATTGTAGAAGTCGCGGTTCTCGATGGTGTTCGGGTAACAGACGCAGTGAACGTGAAAGAAGGAATACCAGGTGACACCGCCATTGTTTGAGAAGGTGTTGGGGATGGAGTAAGCATCCTGGATGGAGTGGAGGTTGGTGTACGGGTGAATGTCCTGGTTGAAGTCAGTGTTCTTGATTCCGTTGGAGAATCTGTATAGGTTAACGGTGGGGCATCAGTTATTGTGGGAGAAGGAGAGAGGGTATTTGTCGGACTTGGAGATACGCTGGAGGCCTTACTCGAAATCCCAGTTGGAGTAAGCGAGTTAGTGACGGTCCAGGATGGTGTCCAGGAAACTTGAACAAGTGTAGGAATATCTGTTGGCCCACTAATTTCAATTTTGGAGGTCGGCATTTCAACGGCAACATATGCACGGCTGGCGAAAGGCAAAGTACATGCCGTAAGTAAGATACACACAATGAAATATCCCATCAACCTCATCTTCATTAATTCAATTCTAGCAAGTATTCAATGGTTTTTTGGTAGCAGATAGGTCATCAGCTACTTACAAAAATGCAAGCGTCGATTTACGACGCTTGCATAGAATATGATTCCTGCCGGGTTAATTTATGGTGCAGCAAAATCCGCAGTCCAATACCAGCGATAAGGGCTGCCCTCCATTTGGATATACCCAACGCCGATTTCAGTAAACTTTGGGTTTAATTTTTTTTCACGATTGTGCGAACTCGGCATCCAGCCTGCCACCGCCCGGTCTGACGATACAAATACCGGTGCTCCACATCCAATCAACAAAACGACAAATATAGTGAGTGTCCATTTAAATCTTTTCATCATCTTAATACTCTCAGGCGGTTATTTTACCGCATCCACCAAGGCTTTCAATCCTTCCATTGACTTAAAATGTATGCGGATAATCCGCCGCCCGCGCGTTACCAACGCTTCATAATCACCCAACGCCTGAGCGCGTTCCAGAATACCAAAAGTCAAATCCTGGGTAGGTATTTCCACATCCACTGCTGGCTCAACCGTAATCTGGATGAAAACGCCGTTATTCTCTCCACCCTTGTGCAACTGACCGGTGCTATGTAAAAAGCGTGGACCAAAACCCACCGTTGTTGCACAGCCGGTTATATGGCGGATGGAAATTCTCAACTCATTCAAAATATACGCAGTGGATAGATTTCTCGGAATATACGCATTGATCCCGATAAAATCATTATTTCCAGCACCTGACAGGAACTTAATCAAAATATCTCGAACACTGACTCCTGGTATGTCGTTTGGGGAGAATATCTGCGCTTTTTCGCCTTCCCATGCAGGAGAGCCTTCTTCCAGTTTTTTTGAGTGGGCATATTGAGCGATCTTCGATTTGGTGATGTCCTTGGAGAACTGAACATCAGGCTGGTCAAAGGCATTGACTCCCAATACTGCGCAGGCAATTGCGGTAGCGAACTCCCAGCGGTAGAATTCCGCGCCAAGATCATAAGGATCGTTAATTTTTAATGTAATAACTGGATGCCCACTAGTCAGCAAATCTGCCATCTGTGTGTCGTAGTCTCCTGTGGAGCGCAAGTAAATAAAAAGGCGATCACCACCATAATTTTCGGGTTGACCAGGGGGCTCTCCGTCGACCACGACGATCCCTTTGCCATTTTTTCCACTCGATTCAGCAATCAATTGCTCCAACCAGGCACCGAGTGGTGCGAAGGTTTGATCAGCGATAAGGGTCAGCTTATCACGCCCATCAAGTGACATCTGCCCTAATACTGCTCCCAGGGTTAGACCCGGATTCCTCTCTGCCGGAATATTTGCAGTACATTGAAATGCCATCCAATCCGCACGAGCCAAGAGTTGTTCAATATCGATTCCCATCAATGCCGCGGGAACAAGTCCGAATGGTGTGAGGGCAGAAAATCTCCCACCTATTGTCGGATCAGAAAGGAATATTCTTCTGAAACCAAGTTTTTTTGCCTGTTCTTCAAGTGCAGTCTTAGGATCTGTGATGGCGATAAATTGCGACCCATTTTGACCTGTCAACGCCCAGAAGTAATTGAACATCGCATTGACTTCTGCCGTGCCCCCAGATTTCGAAGAAACAATATGGAGGGTATTATCCGGCGGAAATTTCGAAGCAATATCCGCGACCTGGACTGGATCGGTTGAATCAAGAATGGCAAAGTTTAGACCACCTCGTGTTAGGCCTGTAAAAATTTTTGCCATCACTTCTGGTGCCAGCGATGACCCTCCCATGCCGAGCAACAGAACTCGTTTAAAGCCAGCAGACCGAACTTCCTCCACGAACGCATTAATTTCAGGCAACATGGAGCGGAAGGTTTTTGTCGCATTCAACCAGCCAAGGCGAATTTTGATTTCATTCTGCCCAAAAGGATCAAGGGTCCAAAGACTGGGATCCATCGCGTGAAGGCGGTTCGAAGCAGCATCACCAGCCAGACGTGATATCCGCCTCGCAACTGGAACAAGATAAGGTCCAAGTTGATCCGTTGCCTGCTTCCTCCGGGCTCCAATCGTATCGAGGAGAGCTGTAAACGCATCCGCAAAAGCCTGCACTCCTTCCTTTTCCAGTTCCCGGGTGACGATGTCGATAAATATCCCCAGGTCTTCAATTTCTTCAATATGCTGGCGAGCCTGTTGCAGGTTGCGCGTGAGGGTCACCTCCGCTACTCCATGATCGCGAAAAGCTTCGAGAGTTTGGGGGGGAACAGTGTTGACTGTATCGGGACCGATAAGGTTGTCCACATAAAGCGTGTCAGGATAATTGGGGTTTTTTGTGCTGGTGGACGCCCAGAGTGGACGTTGGATTTTCGCAGAATATTTCGCGCGCAGGTTAGCAAACCGCTCGCTGGTAAATGTCCTCTCGAAGGCAGAATAAGCAAGTTTAGTATTGGCGATCGCGGTTTTCCCCATCAGGCTAACCACCTCGGCTGCCCGCTCGGGGTGAGCATTGGCTATCAGCTGTAAACGACCATCGACTTTAGTATCCACGCGGGAGACAAAAAACGAGGCGACTGAGGCAATGTGGTCCACCGGCAAGCCTGATTTAACCCGCGCCTCCAATCCTTCCAAATAAGCATCCATAACCTCCGCATACCGGTAAAGTGAAAAAATGAGCGTTACATTGACATTTATCTCGGCGGCAATGACGGCGCGGATGGCAGGGATCCCGGCCGCAGTGGCAGGGATTTTGATCATCAGGTTGGGACGGGCAACGCGCGCCCATAAAGCTTTGGCTTGCGAAATGGTGTTGTCGGTATCATTGGCAAGCAAGGGATTTACTTCGAGGCTGACATATCCATCGCTCTTATTGGTTTTTTGATATAACGGCAATAACAAGTCAGCCGCCGCGCGAATATCCTCAATAGCTAGCTCCCAAAATATACTCTCCGCATCCTTGCCCGACCAGGCAAGGGGGATGAGTGCAGAGTCGTAATCGGATGATTTAGATATAGCATTATGAAAGATGCTCGGATTGGAAGTTATGCCTCGTATTTCTCCTCGATCTATTAGAGAAGCCAATTCTCCATTTTCAAGCAACCGGCGCTGGATGTTATCATACCAAAGGGATTGCCCGAGATTATTTAGGACTGAAATGGGATTTAACACAGCGGACTCCAACCTATCAATTATTTATACAAGTGCGATTGAAGAGGTTCAGGATTGGTTTTCGAGATTCCTGACCTTGCCAACCCGGCGAGCATGACGCTCTTCTCCAGGATCATTGCCAATATACCGGGCAGAAAGAAATGCAAGCACCACTTCCCTGGCCAGTTCTTCTCCAATGATCCGCGCCCCAAGGCACAGCACGTTCATGTCATCATGTTCCACGCCCTGATGGGCGGAATAAGTGTCATGACAGACGCTGGCATAGATTCCCTTCATTTTGTTACCGGCTATACAGGCGCCGACACCGGATCCGCAAATGAGAATGCCGCGCTGGGCATTTCCGTGCTGGATGGCTGCCCCAACTTTTTCCACATAGTCAGGGTAATCGACAGGGGTAAGACTATCGGTTCCAAAATCGAGTGGCTCGTGCCCGGCATTTCGGATCGCACCCAGAACTGCCTCCTTCATAAAGAACCCACCATGATCACAACCAACAGCTACTATCATTTTCTCAACAATGCCCCCGCTTTTTCTACGATATGGTCAACGGTAAACCCGAATTTCTCAAAAAGGATTTTAGCAGGACCCGATGCACCAAAACGATCAATGGAAATGATGGCGCCCGAATCTCCAACCCATCGCTCCCACCCCTGGGAGACGCCAGCCTCAACAGCAAGCCGGGCTTTAATGGTGGAGGGGATCACCGACTCTCGATATGTTTGGGCCTGCGATGAAAATAACTCCCAGCTTGGGAATGATACCACCCGCACACTGATGCCGCTCATAACCAATCGCGCTGCCGCATCTATTACGAGGCTCAACTCTGAACCCGAAGCCATCAGGATGATTTGGACCTCTCCGTCTCCCATCTCAGCCAGAATGTAAGCACCATGATCAACGGGGGGCAGGCTGCCGTCTTCGCTGGCGGTGAAAGGTAAAACAGGCACGTTTTGTCGAGTGAGGACCAGCGCGGTTGGTCCCTGCGTTCGGTTTATGGCAACCTTCCACGCTGCAGAGGTTTCGTTGGCGTCCCCGGGACGGATGACCACTAAATTGGGGATGGCTCGCAGGGAGGCAATTTGCTCCACCGGTTGGTGAGTTGGACCATCCTCTCCCACACCGATGCTGTCATGCGTAAAAACCCAAATAGATGGCAGATGCGCAAGCGCTGAAAGGCGGATTGCCGGCCGCATATAATCTGAAAAAACCAGGAATGTTGCACCATATGGACGCAAGCCTCCGTGATAATACATCCCATTGACAATCGATCCCATCGCGTTTTCACGGACGCCAAAATGGAAATTTCGTCCTGCCGGATTATCTCTTTGAAATGCAGTCTGCCCTTGAATCCAGGAATTATTCGATGGTGCAAGATCCGCTGATCCACCAACCAGTTCCGGCAAGAGGGAAGCGGCTGCATTCAGCGCTTTTCCCGAGGCGGCACGGGTGGATATGCCCTTTGGATCGGCAGGAAAAATCGGCAGTACTTTTGACCAATTTGCGGGGAGTTCACCTCGCGTACGCCGAAGAAATTCGCCTGCCTTTTCCGGGAATGATCTTCGATACTCTACGAACAACGAGTCCCATTCTCTCTCGAGTTTTCCACCATCGATGACTGATTTTCGAAAGAAACCCAGCACATCATCTGGGATGTAGAAGCGCGGTTCAAGCGGCCAACCGGCAGCCGTTTTTGCGCCATTAAGCTCTTCATCGCCCGGAGGTTCACCATGCGCTTTGGCTGTCCCGGCACGGGTGGGTAATCCAAACCCGATGATGGTCCGGCACAGAATCAACGAAGGACGAGGATCAGCCTTAGCTGCTTTGACGGCTGAATCAATCGCCTCGACATCATTCCCATCCGTGATGATTTGTGTTTGCCAGCCATAAGCAGCGAAACGAGCCGCTCTATCCTCGGTAAAGGACAAGTCAGTCGAGCCCTCAATTGAAATATGGTTGTCATCATATAAATAGATAAGTTTACCCAGGCGAAAATGCCCGGCCAGAGAAGCCGCTTCTGAGGCAACACCTTCCATGAGGTCGCCATCTGTGACGATGGCGTAAATGAAATGATCAACAATGTTATAGCCGCCAGAATTAAATTCAGCCGAGAGATGAGCCTCAGCGATGGCCATACCGACCCCGTTGGCGAATCCCTGCCCAAGCGGACCGGTGGTTGTTTCCACACCGGGTGTCAACCCAAACTCCGGATGACCGGGTGTCAAACTATCGAACTGCCGAAAATTCTTGATTTCATTGAGGGACAATTCATATCCAGTAAGATGCAGGAGAGAATATAGTAAAGCAGAGCCATGCCCGCCAGACAGGATAAAACGATCACGGTTGACCCAGGCGGGATTTTTCGGGTTATGGCACAAGTGACGTGTCCAGATTGTAAACGCAAGTGCAGCCGCTCCCATCGGTAAGCCGGGATGACCTGAATTTGCCTGCTGGACCGCATCCGCGGAAAGAAATCGCAGGGTATTGATGGCACGTTGTTGCAAGTCGGACATGGAAGCCTCGCTCATGGGGATAAATTATTTTACCATGTTGGGTCTTGGGATATACTTATTGCAACAAACGACTTCAGGCAAGCAGTAATTTTTATTCGACTTCACGCATCTCCAAACCAGTGAAGCGACGATAATATTACTGCTCACCTAAGGAAGCAAAATGGCTGCTATTAAAACAACAGCCTGCCCGCCCGGCAAGTAAAAGGAGTTTCAGTCTGCTTTTTTTCACGATTGGGATAACAATATCGAAAAGGGCTGTGGATTTTTCCGCAGCCCTTTTAATACTTCTGTTTCAACTCAGGTACAGGGACAATGATCCGTCCCTCCTCCGGCACACC
>JBGOXG010000013.1:0-24886 GCA_041479025.1 Anaerolineae bacterium | reverse complement strand
TATTGGCAGTGTGTGCTGGATGGCCGGGAAAAACTTAGCTGACACCCGGAATAAATTTGGTTTAATCTGATGTATAATACACACACTAATCGAAAATTATACACATAGAAAAGAGGCAGAAATGCGAACCAATATTGTGCTTGATGACAAACTCGTCGAGCGCGCCCAAAAATTAACGGGAATCAAAACCAAACGGGAAGTGGTGCAGGAGGCTTTGCGCACGCTCATCTTGTTGCGCGAACAGGCTGAAATCCGCAATTTGCGCGGCAAGTTGAAATGGGATGGAAATCTTCACGATCAGCGTCTGTCGCGCAACGGGAATTAGCCATGCTTGTTGTTGATTCCACAGTTTGGGTTGACTACTTCAACGGTGAAGATAATCCGCAGACGGATTATCTTCACCAAATCGCGGACAAAACGCCTATTCTGATTGGCGACTTAATTTTGGCGGAAGTCCTGCAAGGATTTCGAGACGACGCTGATTTTGAAAAAGCCCGCCGCGGCCTCGGGAAATACATTCAGGTAGAGATGGTTAACCCCGAACTGGCGTTGAAAAGCGCGCGTAATTATCGCAAGTTGAGACGCAAGGGAGTCGCCGTCCGTAAGACGATAGACAGTCTCATTGCCGCATTTTGCATCGAAAACGAGCACGATCTATTGCATAATGACAGCGACTTTGACGGATATGAGAAGCATTTGGGTCTGCGGGTGGTCCATCCGTGAACTACTCCGCCAGACCTTGCACACTCACCCAAAATGATATATATTAATAATATATACTGAAAGGATGCCATGGAAACTGCTAAACTCTTTCAAAATGGTAAAAGTCAAGCCGTACGCCTGCCAAAAGAATTCCGCTTCAAGAGTGATCGCGTCTATCTGAAACGCATGGGCAACGCGGTTATCCTTCTCCCCTATAGTGCACCGTGGCAATCCTTGGTAGATAGCTTGTCGCTCTTCTCCACTGATTTCATGCAAGAGCGGACTCAACCTCCCACCTTGGAACGTGAGGCCGTTTTCTCATGAAATACTTGCTGGATACCAATATCTGCATTGCGCTCATCCGTCAAAAACCCGCCGCACTACTCGAGCAACTGACCTCTCAGCAACCTGGCGATGTGGGCATTTCATCCATCACTTTGGCTGAATTTGTCCACGGTGCAGAGAAAAGTGCACAGTCAGAGCACAATATGTCTGCATTACAACAATTTCTTCTTCCACTTGAACTCGCTGATTTTGACCAACGGGCCGCGCTCGCTTATGGAAAAACCCGAGCGGAATTAGAACGTAGCGGTCAAATCATCGGTTCAATGGACATGCTCATTGCAGCGCACGCGATTGGTCTTGGCGCCATTTTGGTCACGAACAATGTGCAAGAGTTTCAACGTGTAAACGGCTTGGCTTTGGAAGATTGGATATCAAAATCCAGTTAGCCAAAAACCAAAGGCAACCCAATACTTGGCGCAGTGAGAGCCTTTATCCAGGCTCCCACTGTTTTTTTTTTGGATGTATTCACAGTGACGTTCTCTGTCACCTGCATCGTCCCATGCCTTTCGGGAGAGACGACAGTCCCCGCCGCGTAATGCTCATGTTTCCCATTACGATCTGCAGGATCGCGAGATCAAGAGGAGGGTAGAAAATATCTTATCCAAAACAGTCTGTGCCGTTATGGCACAGACTGTTTTATGTCTGGAGGTGAAAAATGAATATCAGGCTTGGAATATCAGTATTAATCATGATCCTGGTGGTCCTGGTTTTGGTCATCTGCGGCATCTGCCTGGCGATTGTTTCGGCAGAGGCGCGCCGGCGCGAGTCGGAAGAAGAAGTGCGGCCAAACAAAATCATCCTGGAGCCCCTCGATCCCTGGAAGAATTGAGGCCTGCCATGACCAAACTTACAGATGATCAACTCGCAAAACGCGCAGCGACCAAACGCAACAACCGCCTTCGCGCATCGATGCCATTGTTCTCCTCTTTGCTGAACGAGGGCGGCGATATGGCGGATTGGTTAACGACTCCTGTCGTGCAGAAGGAGCGCATCCAGCGCCAGCATGCGCGATTCGCTGAGATCTGGGCCGGCTGGGAAGAAAGCGACCGGCTATTCAAGGTTCGCGGTGATGAGCGCAGGGCCGAAGTGGCAAAGCGCGTTGATGTTGAGACGCTCTCCGAGCTGGATGCGCATTACGAAAAACTTTTCGCGCACCATGATCCCTGCTACTGGGCCGACTACTGGTGGGGCAAGCTGGTTAAGTACGCTCCCGATATCGCTCAGGCGCAATGTCCAAACGGGCGCATGCACAGCGAGTTCAGCCGCTGGCATGATCGCTGCCCGACGTGCGACAGGCCGCTTGAACCTGCGCCCGCAACGGGTCAGATGGATCGACTCGGGGTGAGGCAGCTCATGTTTCAAGAAGCCGTGATCGGATAAAGGAGGTCGCTGTGGCAATGGAAAATCTGGAGCCGGCTGAGGCCATGCGGATCGCTGCAAAGCGCCGCTGTTCCGACTGCTGGGAGCTCCTGCAAGAACAATATGACTCAAGGACACACACCAGTACCGTTTCATGTTCAACGCCGGGCTGCCCCTGCAGAGGGCACGTCTCGATCGAATTTGTCGAGGACGCCCTTGCCGAGAGCGGGCTTAAGCGCAGAGAAGTGGAACGTGTGCTGGGAGAATGCGGGGCTGTGGAATGGATTGCAAAACCAGTGAGACGCCCCGTGGAAACCCTGATGGCGGATCTTGGGTACTAATTGAGATACTCATCAGGCAAAGAATAAAATCTGTATACCAGAGAAAGGAGTCTTGATATGACAAATCCTAATACGCGGCAATCTGCCGCTTTCCCCACCGTGGCTATTCTCCGCAAGGGCGGCCCAAAGGTCAAGAAGGACGGAAGAGAGGCGATGGGACCGGACCTCAACGACCGCTTCCGCGTCGATTGGCTGCCGGGCGTGGACCCGACCACGAGGAAGATGTTTGAAGATATCTACCGCACAGATCAGCCTCACAGCCTGCGTGCCATGATCGCCTTCCCAAGTGTGTGGAGAGCCTGGAGCACGACGAATGAGGCGTACTGGGGAGCATCGCGATTTGCTCAGGCCGACAACGAACGCTACCTGTCCCTGTACAATCCCTTTACCTGGCAGCCGATCATCTCGCGAGGCGAGCCGTACAAACCATTTATCCCAGGCGAAATCCTGACGTTTGAGAACAAGCAAGGAGAACCGCAGGCGTTCAAACTGAAGCCGACCACCCGCTTCGACCTGTTCCTGCCCGAACTGGTGGGGTGCTTTGTGACATTCCAGATCAAGACCAGTTCCTCCGGCGACCTGATCAACCTGCGGCGCAACCTGGCCGCAATTCAGGCCGCGGCCGATGCACTTGGCCAGCGCACAGTCGCGGCGGGCATCCCGATCATCGTCTCACGCCGCGAGGAGGCCATCCAGTGGCACAAGGGACCCGGGCAGGTCGTGCCGGTCAGGAAGTGGCTGATCGACATACGCCCCGACCCCGCCTCCCGCTGGGCCCCGACCTTCGCCGAACGCCTGGCGGCCCTGGCGCTGTCCACCCCGCTGGCGGTCGAGGAGGACCCCGAGGACGAAGCGGACTTCGGCGACGAAGGCGGTACAGAGGGAGGAGTATCGAATTCGATTATTCATTTTATGCACAAGAATTGACAAATAAGAACAATTGTGCTATTAATAAAGCATGAAACTCAGTGTTTATGCTCATGAAGTTGGTATTTCCTATCGAACTGCTTTCCGTTGGTTTAAGAGCGGAAAGATCCAGGGTCGCCAGATGGATACGGGTACCATCCTCATCACCGAGCCGATCCGTGCCTCTCAGACAGCCGAACGTCCTATGAAAGTCGCCATCTATACGCGTGTCTCTGCTGCTGAGAACAAGGACAATCTGGATGGGCAGGCCATTCGTTTGAGAGATTATTGTGCCGCCAAAGGCTATCCAGTGACAAGGGTCGTGAAAGAAATTGGTTCCGGGGTAAATGACACTCGCCCCAAGCTTCTTAAGTTACTCACAGATCCCAGTGTCAACCTGATCGTTGTGGAACACAAAGACCGTCTGACCCGCTTTGGCTATCACTACATTGAGCAATTATTGAAAATGCAGGATCGCCGTATTGAAGTGATCAACCTGGCTGAGAAAGGCAAGGAAGATCTGATCCAGGATTTCGTGAGCATTGTGACCAGCTTTTGTGCATGCCTATATGGTCAACGCAGATCCAAGCGGAAGACCGAGCGTCTGATTGCAGAACTCACTCAGTCACCGGTACCGTCGGCCAGCAGCCCTGGAGAATAAGCATGCAACTGGTCGAACAGCACATCATCGATTGCCACGATCCTCGCTTTGCCGTTATCGATCCAGCCTGTTTTGCATCCAAGAATTTATACAATGCCGCCCTCTACATCCTCCGGCAAGCCTTCTTCGCTCACGAACATGTTCCCAACTATGCAAAGCTCGCTCACACCCTGAAAGATACCGCTGAATTCCGCGCTTTGCCAGCCAAGGTGGCCCAATGGACAATCCGCCAGGTTTGCGGGGATTGGAACAATTTCTGGAAGGCTCACAGCGCCTACGATAAATGCCCAGCCAAATTCACGGGGCGGCCCAAACTACCCCATTACAAGCCTAAAGCGGACGGACGCAACCTGCTGGTCTACACACGCCAGGCGATCAGTGGACCCGCCCTGGAAGAAGGTAAGATCTGTCCTTCTCAATTGGGTATCAAGGTCCAAACGAAAAAGAAGGAGGTTCAGCAGGTTCGAATCGTTCCCCATGCCTCGCACTATGTCGTCGAAGTAGTCTACCCGGTCAAACCCAAATCCCGAATAGCCAATAAGCTGTACCCAAAATGGGCAGCCAGTCTCGATCTGGGCATCGACGTGCTCGCGGCTGTAACTTCAAACAAGAAAGGTATCATTCCTTTTCTGGTTAACGGCAGACCGTTGAAAAGCGTCAATGCGTACTACAACAAATGTTGTGCTGACTTGCAGGCCAGCCTGCCCAAAGGGCAGTACTCATCTCATCGTCTCACCGCTCTGACAGACAAACGCAACCGCAAGGTCGATCACTATCTGCATTGGGCCAGCCGGTACATCGTGAACTGGATGGTGCGCGAACGGCTCGGCATCTTGATCATCGGACACACCAAGGGCTGGAAACAAGCAGTGAACATTGGCAGGGTCAACAACCAGAACTTCGTGTCCATTCCCCACTCGAGATTTATCCACATGCTGACCTACAAAGCCCAATTGGCGGGGATCAAGGTGATCGTCAAGGAAGAGGGCTACACGTCGAAATGCTCCTTCCTGGATCTGGAGCCCATCCGCAAGCATGCCGAGTACTGTGGACGGCGGATAAAGAGGGCTGAATTTATTTCGGCTCAAGGACATCTTATTCACGCGGATGTCAATGGCTCTTATAATATCTTACGCAAAGCACTCCCAACGGCATTCGCCCATGGGATAAAGGGTGTTGTAGTTCGCCCGGTACGGGTCCAACCCGTACGAAAACTGGTCCACTGGCTTTGTCTATAATTGTCCATAAAACCGGCAACTATAATGAATTACTTGATGTGCCTGTCACACGTATCTAGGAACTGCCGATGAAACTCATTTTTCGTATTCATGCCATTCAGCGGATGTTTGAACGAAAAGTGGACCCCGAGGATGTGCACGCCATTCTTGAACGCGGCGAGACCATCGAAACTTACCGGAGGACCGGCCTTATCCCAGCCGGTTGATACTTGGCTGGCGCGGCAAACTTCCCTTGCATGTGGTGGTGGCCGATAATTCTGCCAACGACGAAGTGATCATCATCACCGTTTATGAACCAGATGCACATCAGTGGGAATCCGATTTCAAACGGAGGAAGAAATGAAATGTGTTGTTTGTAAACAATCTGAGACTGTCGCGGGTGTTACGACCGTTACCCTCGAGCGCGATGGGCTGACCCTGGTGGTTAAAAATGTGCCTGCCCGAGTCTGCCCGAACTGCGGAGAAGCGTATACCGATGAGGCGACAACTTCTCGGCTGCTGGTCACTGCCGAGCAGGTGGCACAGTCCGGCGCGCTGGTGGATGTGAGGCAATTCGTCCCAGCGTAGCGAATCTACTTACAGGTTGGTCTTGAACGATGACAGGACCCTCTCGCGAGGGTCCTGTTTTTTCATCTGGGACGAAGCCAATTTCGGTGATGACGGCGAAGGCGGCGCGGCGCTGGAGGAGACGCGCCCCGTGCCGGTCGCCAAAACGGACAACCCAGTTGAAAAGACGGAGAGCGGGACGGTCCTGATCAGCGCACCGGCGCGGCGGGCATCCCGATCATCGTCTCACGGCGCGAGGAGATGGTCCAGTGGCATAAGGCCCCCGGCCAGACAGTGCCAGTAAAAAAGTGGCTGATTGATATCCGCCCGGACGCGTCATCGAAGTGGGCGCAAACCTTCGCCGAGCGGCTGGCGGCCCTGGCGTTGGCAATACCTCTGACGGTCGAGGACAATCCCACCGGTGACGAGGACCTGGCTGACGATGGCGAGGGCGGCGAAGCGGAACCGGCCAGCGTGCCCGCGCCTGTCCCAGCGGATACGCCTGCAGCATCGGAGAGGTTGGCCGAAGCCCCTGCGGGAGTGCCAGAGCAAACTATTGACTTTCTCGAACCTAAACCTGCCAACGACTACAGCAACTACTGGGTGGTGGCCGTCCCCAAGGTAGCAGAAGCCAACAAAAGCATACCGGGCCCGACCTTGAAAGAGCTGGCGAAGGCGGCCATGAACGAATCGGGGAATGACGCGATCAGGGCTTATGACCTCTTGCGCCAGAAGGTGGAGACGGGCAGGTCGTAAGCGTAATTAAGTCCTTTCGAGAAGAAGACCTCTTGGAGACGGTCTTCTTCTTACCAGGTCTAACATAACAACTGGTACAAACTATGGGGGCAGGCCAGCGGCATACCAGCGCTGTCAGGTTGTCGAGCCGGCCCCCCATAGCTGTGCGGCCAATTCACCAATTCTCTCTCTCATCACGAGGCGGGCCAGCCAGCCATTCGGGATGCCCTGCTCGCCGTAATAGGCACCTGCGATCTGTCCGCAAATGGCAGCCGTGGTATCGGCATCATCGCCCAGATTGGCAGCCGTGAGGATCGCCTGCTCGAAGCTGTCGCTGACCCAGAAGCTCCAGAGGGCCGCTTCCAGGCTTTCCACGACATAGCCTGTACCGTGGATACTAATCGCTGCCTTGTTCATATAACCGCCTTGTGCAATTGATTTTAACGAGTCCGCTGTTACCATCTCCGGACCGGTGCCCAGAAGGATCTCCTGTTTGTCAGCCCCGCCCAGTGTACGAAAGAGCATATCACCGAAGAGGCGGCAGGCGTCCAGACACTCTGCTGCACCATGCGTGGTCCGGGAGCTTTCAGCAGAGTAGTGCAGGATACGTTCTTGATCAGGGAAGTAGAACAACACCACCGGCGCCAGACGCATCAAGGAACCATTTCCCGCCGAGCTCGGATCGGTGGAACCGCTGAAGGGTTCGCCGGTTTCCTTGTATCGGTGCAATGCGATATAGGTTGTTCTTCCAATATCAAAGCAAGTCCCAATACTGCTCAGATACCCGTCCTGATGCCATTTCAGATACCGGTCCATCTGGTCACGTGCATCGAAGCCCTGGGTCTCGACTAGACTCGTGGCCAGGCACAAGGCCATGGAGGTATCGTCGGTCCATTCGCCTGGCTGGAGATCGAACGGCCCCTCGCCGACCATGTCGGTCAGAGGGGAAAAAGTGCCTCGAACTTTGAACTCAACGGTTGTTCCAATCGCGTCCCCGCAGGCCAGCCCGAGCAGAGAGCCCCGAAATCGATCCACTTCGTTCATGATGACCGCCTCCGTGTATTACTGCCTACCCGGCCGTTATGTACGCGATGATAGCAAATCTATCAGAGCAACCTCTCTGGTAAAGAAATCTGGATACAACTCCTCGCCGTCATAAGTGGCCCGCGGACGCGCAACCACTGATTCTAACTGCCCAAGATCTCAACCACCCAGTGAATCTCCGGTCTCTGATATCAGGCGTGAATGGATAAAAAAGCACCTGTCAGGAGTCAGATATTTCATTTCTTCGCCAGCGCATCCAGCGCCGGTCGGTAATGTTCGATAAATTCATTAACCTGCCGGACAAACTCTTCGTCCAACCCGGCTGCCGCGGGAAGGCGGGTCGGGCGGATCAAAATCTGCCTGTTGGAGCGGTCCAGTTCAATAGAGACATCCGAACCATCAGAAATGCCCAACGGTTCGAGGATTTTCTTAGGCAGGGATACCACCAGACTGTTGCCTGTTTTGAATACTTTTCGCAACATCTCAAACACTCCTTTCCTGAACACCGTTCATTCAACGTGAGTATACCGCGCGCTGCCCTTTAATAGATGGCACGCCGGAGCGCTGAACTTGAGTTCAACCTTCCGGCATGCTGCCCAATGAGCGTGTTGCATTTCTCTACAGGATGGCTATTTCTACCCTTATTTTTGCGCGTAGTTTTTGGTCTGCGTCAAGTGTGAGCAAGGGCACCCCCAATTGCTTTGCCACCGCGACATAGACCGAATCGGCTCCTCGCAAGCCGAGCTCAGCGGCCAGAACAGCAGCTTCTTGCATAAGAGTGCTGTCCATTTCAGTAATTCTCAGCCCAGGCAGAGATTGAAGATCATGGAACGCCTTCCGTCCCAGCGATTTCGTCGTGCGCCGGCTGACTGCTCCGGCAACCTCAGCCAATAACAAAGAGGGGGACACAAATTGCGCACCTGCTTTACGCCGGGTCTTCATCCAGTCTTTCACAGCATCATGGAATTCATCCTGGGGCACCAGACGCGCCACCCAGACACTCGCATCCAGCACAAAGAAAGTCATCGGCGTGCCTCTGAGACCGCCTGAGCAGCCGACACGCCTTTAGGCCACTTTGCGCCAATTTCTGCCGCCAGAGTATCCAGTTTATCCCATGCGCGATGCTCGCCTTCCGAATCCAAAACCGGATTGACAGGTACCAGAAGCGCTACCACTTTTCCGTGGTAGGTAACCTCTACCTGCCCACCTGTCTCACGCACCAGCCGGATCAGTTCACTTGCCTGTTGTTTAAGTTCACGCACACCTACAGTAACCATATTCAACTCCTTCGCAAAATGTATCCACATTTGTAGGCATATT
Source organism: Anaerolineae bacterium (assembly GCA_041479025.1). Lineage (GTDB taxonomy): Bacteria > Chloroflexota > Anaerolineae > Anaerolineales > Villigracilaceae > JBGPQJ01. The sequence continues at coordinate 15,689 of JBGOXG010000013.1, read as the reverse complement.
ATATCATTAAAAGAACGGCGTTTCCAACTGTTCACGACGTCAGGAGCAGTCGGGAAACAAGTGGCAGGCACACTTTGGTCTGTCATTGCCTCTGTGTGAGAACTTAGTCTTACTCCATAGGGTGCATCAGTCATCAGTATTAAAGGCACACCCTGCCGTTCGACGGGGGTTGTAGTCCACAGGCTCGCCCCAGTGCATAAGGCAGCTTATCCTTCGAGGGTCATATTTCTGAGTATTGATGATATGGAAGTCCTTTTTCCTTTTTTGAGTTTTGTATGGGATTTCTATCAGGAATGATAAATCTCCTTAAGGAAATTCTTTAAAGCCGGCATATACCCATCAAAACGGGTACGGCGGATATCATGGCTGGCACCTTCCAGGTGGATTACTTTGACCTTTTCGTTTACACTTGCAGCTTGTTGAGCAGCAACTGGAGAGACGATCGACATTTTTTCTTTATCTCCGGTGAATAACAAGACCGGCACGGTGATTTTCCTAAAAACATCAAACGGTGCGGCTGAATCCAGTCTCATGGACGCCATTGCATTCACGAAATCGAAGCTTACACGTTTCTTGGAATTTACCCAAGGGATGATTTCATCATCGGGGTAGGCTGGATTTGACTTTCTTGCCATGCGGATTCCAATGAACTTTGGCATGAGTTTGAAAATCCGCATGAATTTCGCCATCATCTTGCCAATGTCCTCCGCCTTAAGCTCCTGTTTCCCGTCACCAAATATCTCCCCGGGAAGGATGATGGGCGGGTCCTCCAGGAATATGCCACGGGTCATATCCGGATGGACAGCTGCAAAATTCATGGCAGTGTCCGCACCCACGGAATGACCACCGATTACCGGACGGTCTAATCCTAGCACCTGGATCAAACCGGCCAGGTCCGCAACACGCTGTGCCGTGGAATAGTCCCCTTTTCCGCTATCGGTTTTACCGTGGCCTCGTGCATCTGTCATGATCACGTCATAATCGTTTTTTATTTCCTTGACCACATGCGTCCAGCATAAGCCGTCATCTCCCGCTCCGTGGTTGAAAATCACCTTCGGCTTATCCCCACCCGTACGATAATAGTGGATTTTTAATCCGTTTGAATTAACGTAACCATCACACCAGTTTGACATATTGATTTCCGCTTGTGTGTTCTAAGAGAAATCACTTGACTATTCTGATCGGCAGAATTGCCAGTGCGCCTAGGGCTGCGTAGATTGCACCCCAAATGAACAGGGAGCAGATCTCAATCCCTACGCCATAGGATAAAGATTATCACGAGGATAACGATAAACACCACCACTCCTACACCCGTGCGGAGGTTAGGGGGCAGGAAGCTGAAGATTGTATTGAAGAGATTGATTACCGCACCCAGAATGGTATTCAGAAAATTACCCACGACACTCAAAACCTGCTGGACAGTATCTCCAAGATTCATGGCATCCTCCTAGGAACTTAAGATGAATCGACTATCTGTCAGTGAGATGATTTTACTTGTTTTCGGCTTACCGTGAAATGGGAAAATATCAAGGCTAAAAAGTAATAAGCATTGCCAGATCGTTGACATTCGTACCGGTCGGACCGGGCTTGAGCAAATCGTCGAGGGCGTTGAAATAAGAGTAAGAATCGTTGCGGTTGAGAAATTCCACGGGGTTCAAATCCAATTCGAGTCCTCGCCGCCATGTTCCCCCGGTAACCACCGCCCCGGCTGCATCTGTGGCGCCGTCCTCGCCGTCCGTCGCCAGCGTGACCAGCATCACATCAGGGAAATCCGCCAGTTCGCTGACCGCCGCCAGCGCCAGCTCCGTGTTACGGCCACCGCGCCCGTCCCCACGCACCGTGACAGTCGTCTCGCCTCCCGCAAGGATGCAGGCGGGGCGCGGAACGGGGTCGCCCATGCGCCCCGCCCAGCGAAGCTGGATGGATAAATCCCGGGCGACCTCGCGTGCTTCTCCTTGCAGATCTGTCCGCAAAAGATAGGGATGAAAGCCTTCGTCGGCGGCCTGCCTGAGCGCGGCCTGCGCAGCAATCAAGTTGCTGCCCACGATGACATTCTGGACGTGTCCGAACGACCCTTTTTCTGTTTCTACCTCCGACGAAGCCTGCTGCAAGACTGAGAGAACCGAATCCGGAACATGGCTGGTCAGACCGTAGCGACCCAGTACGTTGAGCGCATCCACCGAAGTTGTCGAGTCAGGCACAGTCGGACCGGAGGCAATCGCTTCCAGCGGATTTCCAACCACGTCCGAAAGGATCAAGCTGATAACCTGCGCGGGATATGCCATTCGCGCCAGCCCGCCGCCTTTGAGCCGGTCAAGCTGACGGCGCAGGGTATTGATCTCATCGATGCGCGCGCCGCACTCCAGCAAGGCAGTGGTGATCGCCTGCATGTCTGCCAGGGAAATACCCTTTCTGGGCGCCGTCACAAGCGCAGAACCACCCCCCGAGATGAGGCAGATCAACAGGTCGTCCGCCCTCAATTGCTTGATGAACTCTTCGACGCGTTCTCCGGCAGCCAGGCTGCGTTCGTCTGGCAAGGGGTGTCCACCCTCGATGATCTCCATCCCGGAAGCAGAAGACTCCGGCATATGCTTGGTGACCGCCAACCCGCCTGCCAGCCTCGCACCGAGAATTTCAGCCAGCGAACCGGTCATCGCGACAGCTGCTTTACCAATGCCGAGGGCAAAGACCCGACCGTTGATGTCATAAGGCTTTCCGGCGATGGTCAGGCGTCTTCCATCAAAAGAGGCAAAACGGCTCACCACCACCCCTGGTTCAACCGAGTCGAGAGCAGCCGCGAGAATGCGGGCGATGGCATCACCTCGTGGGTGAGTTTGCAGGGTATGGGTGAGCAGTCGTTCCGGGTTCACAGTGAGATGGGTCTTCCTACCTTTGCCGATTCAAACAGCGCCAGGATCGTCTTCACATTGCCTCGGGTGTCCGCCAGGCCGATGCGTGGTGGTTTACCGAGCAGGACAGCGTCGGCCATATCTTCCACTTCGCCGTGATACAACCCCGGAGCTTTGATGGTGATCTTCTCGGTCTTACCTCCGCGTGTCAGGAAAAGAAACTCCTTCGTCTTCGGCGTGAACGGTACGGGGACAATCAACGTGCCCTCGTCACCCACTAATTCCATAAATGTGTGGTAGGGAATAATGTAACTGCAATCAAACTGGGCATGGACCTCACCCGGAAAGAGCATCTGTGCGACAAAAGTCTCGTCAATGCCGGTTGCGCCTGTTACCTGCCTGCCAAAGACTTCAACCGGCTCCAGGCCAAGCATCGCCCGCATGTAACTGAGCGGATAACAGCCCACATCCCACAGCGACCCGCCACCCATTTTGGGGTCAAAACGGTAGTTGTTTTCACGAGTAAACTGGATGGTGAACGAACCACGCAGGAGCTTGATCTTTCCCAGCGTTCCGCTGTCCAAGATGTCTTTGACTTTGAGAGTCTGCGGATGGTGGCGGTACATGAAGGCTTCCGCCACCGTTTTGCCATTTTTCCTGGCAGCCGCCTCCATTGCATCCACTTCATCCACGGTCAGGGCAAACGGTTTCTCGCACAGGACATGCTTCCCTGCCTGCACGGCTTTAATGGTCCACTCAGCATGCAGGTGGTTGGGCAGGGCATTGTAGATGACGTCGATCTCCGGGGCAGCCAGCAGGGCTTCGTAGGACCCAAAGGCTTTAGGGATCTTCCATTGGCGGGCGTACCGATCAGCTGCTTCCTGAGTTCGGGAGGCGACAGCCAGCAGCCGGTTTCGTTTGGATTCACGCAGAGGGGGGATGAGGACTTTATTGATATCGGAAGTAGATAAGAATCCCCAATTAAGTACCTTGTCCGTCATGACTCGTCTCCTTTATGAGAAAGAGTATCGCAATCAAAAGCAAAATGCAGTAAATCAAATTCACACCGAAACCGAGGCTGAGGCCCACCGAGTCGCTGGCGAGGCCGATCAACCAGGGTCCGAGTATACCTCCCACCCCCGCAAAGGTGAACAACAGCCCGAGGATAGTCGCGGTGTTATCGGGGTGGACGTCTGAGACCGCGGCGGTGATAGTCGGAAAAATGATAGAAAGGAAAAAACCCGTCAGGGGTAGGATAAATGCCAACGATGTTGAACCGAAAACGCACAAGACGATGCACATGCTTGCGCCGAGGGTGGCAATCAATATGGAACGCAGGTAACCGACCCGCTCCACAAAAAAACAGGCTGCGCTCGAAAGCAGCACAACCCTTTTTTCTACATTTGTCATGAATATTATTATTTTCCACTCTTCCGGGTTTGAACATCAAATATGACCGCACCTGCGAGCACAAGGGCTCTGACGATATACTGGATGGATATGTCCCAGCCCAGGAGGTTCATACCGTTCGTCAGTGACGCCATAACCAACGCACCGAGGATCGACCCGCTTACTTTACCGACGCCGCCAGCCACGGCTACACCACCGACAAAAGCTGCAGCGATGGCATCCAATTCCATACCTGCCCCAGCGATCGTTGTGGCGGACCGCAACCAGGACGCATACAAGATACCCGCCACAGCGGTAAGCATGCCCATCGAGCCAAAAACTAAATAGGTTATATTCTTAACACTGATACCGTTCAGCTCAGCTGCCTCTGGGTTTCCGCCAACTGCGTAGATGTGCCTTCCGACTACTGTCTTGGAGGCGATGTAGGAATAAACAAGGACCACAATCACTAGAACAACTGCAGCCCAGGAGAGACCTTGGTAGCCTGCAAGCACCCAGGTAATGCCACCGACTATGATTGAAATACCTACCATTTTCAGTATGAACATATTCATTGGTAGAACTTCAAAGTTGTAGGCTTGTGTTTTCTTGCGGTTGCTGATTTCGCCTGTGATGAACAGAATGATGGCTAGTAAACCGAGAAGAAGAGTTACTATGTGTATTCCTGGCAAGATTTTAATGGGTATGTCGGGAATAAAACCATTACCCAGAGCATTGAATACATCGTTCTCAATTGCTATCGTGCCCGTGCTTACAGTCACTAGCTGTAACATTCCCTTGTAAAACAACCAACCAGCAAGCGTAGCAACGAAGGCGGGGATTTTCATTTGTGCCACCAGGAAGGCGGTTACCATCCCCGCTAGAATCCCGAGCGCCAGTACTAACGGTATGGTCGCATATACAGGCAAATGCCAGTATTTTAAAGCAATTGCTGCGACCGCGCCGAGGGTGCCTGCGAGATAGCCGACCGACAGATCGATATGCCGGATGACTATGACCAGAGTCATACCAACCGCTAATACGGCGATATAACTAGCCGCATTCACCAAATTGCCAATGTTTCTCGGTGAGATAAAGAGGCCGTTCGTCTTGATGGTGAAGAAGATAACGATCAAGACAAATGCGATATACATGCCGTAATCACGGATATTGTGAGTTTGAGCCTTTAGTGTATCTTTAAATGACATGTTAAGCCTCCCTGTAGCGATCAGCCGACTGCCGCTTTGGCTTCTTGTGCGAAGTCATCACGGGCACCAATCATATAGGCAACCACCCGTTCGCGAAAGTCATCGATGTCGCCCTCGACGGGACAGTCGCGGACTTTGCGGCCATTACGCATCACCATCAATCGGTCGCTCACGCTGTAGATGTCTTCCAGGCGGTGGCTGATGATGATGACCGAAGCGCCCTGCGCCTTGAGCTCACGCACCAGGTCAAGTACCTTGCTGATGGCCGCCACGCTCAAGGCTGCTGTGGGCTCGTCCATGATAATGACCTTGGAATTGAATGCCATGGCGCGGGCAATCGCTACTGCCTGGCGTTGACCACCAGACAACCTCTCCACCAACAAGCGCACGGAAGGGATATCAATCTTGAGGCGATCGAGCAGGCGATGTGCTTCCTGCTCCATGCGGCGGCTGTCCATTACGCTGAATGATCCGAGCTGTGTGCTCACCGCTTCTCGTCCCAGGAAAACGTTGGAGGTCACGTCAAGATTGTTGGCGAGCGCCAGGTCCTGATACACCATCTCGATGCCAAGACGGCGCGCATGCAAGGGATCTGTAAAATGCGCCTTCTTTCCCTCGATGAAGATCTCTCCTTCTTCAGGAATGTAAGCCCCACTGAGAACCTTCATCAGGGTAGACTTACCGGCTGCATTATCACCTACCAACCCCAATACTTCATTATGCTTCAATACCAAATCTACCCCGCGCAGTGCCTGGACGGCAGCAAAGTTTTTCTTGATGTTCTGCATTTCCACTACAGGTGTGGTTTCTATCATAGTTTCCATAGTTTTTTCTTTGATTTTAAACTAAGAAAGGAACATTTACGGACAGCGATGTCTCGCTATCCGTTTACCAAAATGGTCAATCCAAATTGGCTTGACCATTATTTCCATTTATCAAAGTGCAGATGTCAGGAGAACTGCAGGAACAGGGATGGACTAAGCCACCACTGTTCCTGCGTTGACTAGCAAAGAAATATTATGGTAATCCGGTAAAGTCGCTGGCCGGCCAATAACCGGAGTCGATCACGGCGGCCTTGACATTGCTCTTGTCAACCGTGACGACCACAGACGGCTTGGCAGGGACATCGATCTTGCCGTTGTTGTAGGTTGCGGTCTGGGCAGGGGTTTTACCCTGCAGATAAGCAACCGCGGCGGCAATCGCATCGCTGACGAGCGTGCGGACATCCTTGAGGACGGTCATGGACTGCTTGCCATCGATGATGTATTGGATGGAAGGTTCCTCAGCATCCTGTCCGGTAATCACATAACTCTTGACCGCCGTATCCGCAGCAAAAGTATCTGCAATGGAACGAGCGGTTCCGTCGTTCGGGGCCAGGACGAAGACATTGCCCTTGTCGGCGGCTTTAGCAGCCGTCAGGTTGGCCTGGGCCAGGTTCTTGGCCACATCGAACTTCCAGTCGGTGGTCACCTGCCCGATGATCTTGCCCATCTCGTCCCGGGTCAGCGTCGCCTTGTCCTTCAGGGCTACCGCTTCGCTCGAGTTCTTGATGACAAAGGTCCCGTCGGCAATCTTGGGCTGCAGCACATCCCAGGCGCCCTCGAAGAACAGGAAGGCGTTGTTGTCAGAGGCCGCGCCGGCGTACAGGTACAGAGGGTTGCCAGTGCCGCTGGCCTTGTCAACCAGGTACTGCGCCTGTGCCTTGCCAACCGAAACGCTGTCGAAGGTCACGTAGTAGTCAACTGCATCGGTGTCCCGGATCAGGCGGTCGTAGGAGATCACCTTGACGCCTGCAGCCCTGGCTTCTGCGGCAGCGGCAGCAGCGGCGGTGGCGTCCTGCGGGCAGATGATGATCACTTTGACGCCCTGAGCAATCAGCGACTCAACATTGGCTTTTTCCTTGGCAGAATCGCCCTGGCTGAAGAGGATCTGGACATCGTACCCGGCAGCCTTGAACGCATCGTTGAAACGGGTCTCGTCCTGGATCCATCTCGGCTCATCCTTGGTCGGTAGAACAACACCAACCGATATCTTAGCCGAAGGTTGAGTTGCCTGGGGGACTTCGGTGGGTGCTGCTGGGGTCCCGCATGCGGACAATACAGTGGCGGCAATGACCACCAGCGCGATTAGTGTAAAACTGAACTTTTTCATTTTCTCTCCTTGAGTTAGAAAACAGCTACAACATCACCAGTGACTCAAAATTAGCATTGGGTCAATCTGGCAAAAGCTTGCATTGATTGTCTTTCTCCCCTGGGTACCTCCTTTCTTCAATTTGTACGGAGGCCGCAATGACGGCTTGATCTGAAAGTACACGCGCCTTTACTTCCTTGTGATGTGAAAGCTCAAGGTGCAAATTCAGTTTAGTTTATATTCATGCAAGAGTCAACAGGTTAAGAAACAGTTTCAGCAAGACCCAGAATCTATATTGCAGTCCAAAAACTAAAAAAATTGCTCCTGAACGAATTTGTTATAAAATTCGCTCTTGACTCGCAGTTTTAGAAGTGTTATTATGTAACCGGTTACTGTAACCGGTTACAGTAACCATTTCATCCCCCTATGACTCGAAGATCCTCCTCCGTCACGATACGCGATGTTGCTAAACAGGCGGGGGTTTCTATTGCCACTGTCAGCCGATATATCAACCAGACGGCCACTGTCTCACCCGAGGTTGCTTCCCGCCTCGATGAAGTTTTGGAGACACTCAAGTATGTTCCCCATACGGCAGCCCGCAACCTTGCCACCCAAAAGACGAATGCGATTGGACTCTTATTAACCTATAATATTTATGGCGATTTCTTCGCTCCGATGCTGCGAGGAATTGAAGAAGTCATCGCAGACGCCGGGTTCAACCTCCTTATTTCCTCAAACTTATCCAGGGATGGCAATACACATTCCCCGGCACTGGGTCCAAATAATACGGATGGAATACTCGGCTACGCAGATAGCTTGACTGAATCCGTACTCGCTCATTTTTATCATACGAAATTTCCAGTGGTTCTGATCTACCGCGCATCTCCCCCGCACCTTCCCATCCCATGTGTTACAGTTGAAAACAAGGCTGCCTCAAAAGAGATCGTTGACCACCTGATCGATGTTCATCATCGTCGCCGCATCATTTTCCTGCGCGGCCCGGAGCATCAGGAAGACTCCTACTGGCGAGAGATGGGTTATCGCACTTCATTGGAAGCCCACAACATACCCTACGACGCAGAACTTGTCTGGCCCGGTGAGTTCGAGCGTGAGGTCGCTCAGACCACCATGATTGAATTGATCCTGGCAGGAGTCGAATTTGATGCGGTTTTTGCCGGAGATGATGATGCGGCTATCGGTGTACTGGCAGCTTTAAGAGAAATGGGCAAACGGGTTCCGGAGGATGTTTCTGTGGTAGGTTTTGATGACCAGCGTTCATCCCCCTATCTGACTCCTTCGTTGACGACTGTCCGTGCCCCTACCGAAGAAGTGGGGCGCGTGGCAGCACAGCAAATTATTAAACTCATTCGCGGCGGGCAGGCTGATCCCCTGACCCTGCTGCCTACAGAAATTGTCATTCGCAATTCTTGCGGATGTCAATCAGATTAATTCAGAAAAAAAGGAGGTGAAGATCCAGAACAAATAAAAATGCAGTATATTTAAACAGTAATTCAATCCATTCACACTCTATTAGAGGAGAAAATTCACCATGAAAAAGTTTTTGCTTGTTCTATCCGCTCTGATCATCGCTTCGATGATCCTTGCGGCATGCGGCACCCCCGCTGCGACTCAAGCTCCTGCCGCAACTGAAGCTCCTGCTGCAACTAAAGCCGCCGCTGCGACTGAAGCTCCTGCCGCCGCCACCGAAGGCCCCACCCAAGTTCCGCCGACCCCCACGCTGACCCCCTACCCGGTGGCTGAATGCGCAGCTGGAAAAGTTTGTATCCGCTGGTTCGTTGGTCTTGGCACTGGCACGGATGCCCCCCAGATCGCAACCCAGGAAGAAGTTGTGAAGGATTTCAACGCTTCCCAGAGCGAAATCCAGCTCATTCTGGAAATCATCCCCTACAACAGCGCTCGCGACACCCTGTCGACCCAGATCGCTTCCGGTGCTGGTCCTGACATCGTTGGCCCAGTAGGTTGGGGTGGTTCCAATGACTTCTTCGGTCAATGGCTCGATATTGGTCCCTACATCAAAGAAACTGGCTTTGACACTTCGATCTTTGACCCGGCGCTGATTAAGTTCTACCAGGTTGAAGGCCAAGGCCAAGTTGGCCTGCCCTTCGCCGTCTTCCCTGGCGCCATATACTTTGTGCCCGCCATGTTCGATGAGGCCGGGCTGGCTTACCCGCCCCAGAAGTATGGCGACAAGTATGAACTCGATGGCAAGAAGGTCGATTGGAACTGGGATACCGTTACCGAAGTTGCCAAGCGCTTAACCGTTGACAAGAACGGGGTAGACGCCTCCCAGGCAGGTTTTGACCCCACCCAGATCGTACAGGTTGGTTACAGCGCGCAGTGGCAGTCGATCCTGTCCGTAGGCACCTTCTACGGTGGCGCTGAAAAGATCTACTCCGGCGACGCCACTGGTAATTTCAAATCCACCCTTCCCGAAAGCTGGAAAGCAGCTTTCAAGTGGTACTATGACGGCATGTGGGGCAAACAGCCTTACATCGCCACTGGTCCCTTGTCCGGTGCGCCCGAGTTTGGCGCTGGCAACGTGTTCAATGCCGGTAAGGCCGCCATGGGCTTGACCCAGACCTGGTATACCTGCTGCTTGGGCGACTTCGTCAAGGCCGGCAATGAATTCCAACTTGGCATCCAGCCGATGGGCTCTGACGGAAAAGTACACGGGCGTATTGATGCTGATACCTTCCGCGTTTGGAAGGGCACCAAGCACCCCGTGGAAGCCTTCAAGGTTCTCGCCTACCTCATCACCACTGGTGCTGATAAACTGCTGCCGGTCTACGGTGCTATGCCTGCCGTTCCTTCCAAGACCCAGGCTTTCTTCGATAAGAAGAGCGCGGATTATCCGTTCGTGACGAAGGAAAGTTGGGATGTCTTCGTTCAGGGTCTCGCTTACCCAGATGCACCCAGCTCCGAGCAGTACCAGCCGAACTCCATCAAGTCTACCGCTCGCTTTGCGACCTTCATGGATCTGATGAGTAACACTCTGCCAGATAAGTTCAACTTCGAAACCGAATACCAGAAACTGGTTGACGATCTGAACGTTATCTACAACGAGAAATAAGGTTATTTGGATTTTGGTGGGCGGGTCAACCTTGACGTTGACCCGCCCACGCTGTTATGGCTTTCTCAAAGTCTTTAAATAAATTCTTGGAACAAAAGACAGACCTGCAATTATATTTAGCGACTTTGAGAAAGTCTTATCAACTTATTTTGAAAGGAGAAACTGATGCTAGAACAATTGAATAAATTACCCAAGCTTCCCACTTTGGCATCTTATCGTAAGTTGTCGCGTCTGGGCCGGCGCGAGATGGCATTGGGATTGCTGTTCATCTCCCTATGGATAATTGGCTTTCTGGCTTTTATACTGTTGCCAATGCTGGCCACGTTGTTCTTCAGCTTTCTAAATCTCAACATCACCGACGGCATTTGGAGCGCCCCTAAGTTTGTAGGGCTCGCCAACTATATTCAGTTGTTCAAAGACCCGCAAGCCGGTGTTGATCCGCGGTTCTGGTTTTCCAGCCAGACGCCCAGTTCATTGTTAGTTACCATCAAGTTTGGGCTCATTGCCCTGCCCGTCGGCATCTTCGTTCCGCTTGGGCTGGCGCTTCTAGTGAACAACCCGAACCTTAAGGGACAGTGGTTTTTTCGCGCCTTGTTCTATATGCCTTACATTGTTCCATTTGTTGCGGCTGTTTTCTTGTGGGGCGGTATGCTCAACTCTGAGAGTGGTTGGATCAACAGGGCGTTGATGTCCTTTGGGGTGCCTAAAGAAAACGTTCCACTATGGGCAAATGATGTCAACTGGGTTTATCCCACCTACGTTATCATGGGCATCTGGGGGATCGGTAATGCCATGCTTATCATGCTCTCCGGTGTGCAAGGTGTGCCCACCGAACTGTATGATGCAGCCAAGGTGGATGGCGCCAACAGTTGGCAATCTTTTTGGGCTGTCACCTTCCCGATGATCTCGCCTGTGATCTTTTACATTCTGGTGTTGAGCGTTGTGGGGTTGTTCCAATATTTCCTTGTGCCCCTGGTCGTTAATCAGGGTACCGGTAGACCCGGCGGTGCGACAATGTTTTACAATCTTTACCTGTACAAAACATTCTTCACCTACCAGGATATGTCATATGGCTCCACTCTTGCATGGTTCCTCTTCGTGATAATCCTCCTGGTGACCATGATTTTGTTCGGCACTGCGAAGTACTGGGTTTATTACGCCGCAGAAAGCCACTAAGGAGATAAACAATGAAGAATAAGTCATTCACCCATTCCCTGCGCAAAGGTGTTAATATCACCTTCATCACTGGAATGACGATAGCCCTGCTGGTAATTTTCCTGGCGCCATTTGCGTTTATGGTCTTCACCTCTCTGAAAACGCAAGGACAAATTTCGCAATTGGGCGCCCCCATCTGGCCTGCCAAACCCTCTACATTTAATTACAAAGGAAATGATATAGATGTTTACCAGGTTCCCATGTCCACCTGCGCAGGGGCAGATCCCAATGATACAACTGTCAAGGAATTGGGCATTGCAAAGAAAGGGCGTCAGGCGAGCATTTTTGTAGACCCGGCGAATCAGGCTGCGGGCGAGTTTTCGTGTAAAGTCTCTTGGCGCGCTCTCGATCGTACTTGGAAGTGGTCGCCGGCCTGGGAAAACTATGTCGAGGTCTGGAAAACAATCGATTACCCTCGCCTGATGTGGAATACCACCTACTATGCTATCATGACCGAGATTGGCGTGCTGATTTCATGTACGCTGGTGGCTTATGGCTTCTCACGCTTCCGCTTCCCGGGACGCGATTTTCTGTTCGTCGTAATGATCGCCACCATCTTTCTGCCAGGTGCCGTCACCATCATCCCTACCTACTCCTTCTTCCAGAAAATAGGGTGGCTGGGTACGTGGCTTCCGTTAATTGTTCCGGCCTTCTTCGCCAATGCTTACGATGTTTTCCTGTTGCGTCAGTATTTTATGACCTTGCCGCGTGAACTGGATGAGGCAGCCATGATGGACGGCGCAGGCCCATTGACTGTTCTGTGGAGGGTTATCATCCCGCAGTCTTACCCGGCATTGATGGCAGTGACTGTCTTCCACATTGTATATGCCTGGAACGATTACTTCGGACCCCTTATTTACCTCTCGACTGCCCGCAGTAAATGGCCGATTTCAGTTGCACTTGCAAATTTCAACGGCATTTACGGTCAACAGCCTCAACTCATTCAGGCCGGTGCTCTGATGGCATTGATCCTCCCCCTGCTCCTTTTTGTAGTCGCCCAACGCTTCTTCGTGCAGGGCATTGTCATCACCGGGGTTGAAAAGTAATGTTGGCAAAGAGAAGGGTCAGCCAAAAACTGGCCCTCTTTTTCACTATGCTCATCGCATTCAGCCTGACAGCATGTCAGGCTGTTGTTGTCACGCCCACCGCCACCCTTGCCCCTACAGCAACAATTGGGCCAACGGCCACCCCCGCTCCGCCGGCCGGTGTGTTCTGGGTTGATCCCACACAGGATTTAGGCAAGATCAGCAAATACACCCTGGGCGGTAATCACGGTCCGTGGTCAGAGTTCAGCCTGGACGCGTTTGAAAAAACCATCGAATTGGGTGTTACTTTCCTACGTTGGCCGGGTGGCAACTGGGGTGACCGAAATGACATCCGCAACTTGATGATTGACTCCTACATCGCCCAGGCGCGCAAGATCGGAGCCGAACCGAGTATCAGTGTGCGCGTGCCGGGCAGTTCACCTGAAAAAGCCGCCGAAATCGTTCGCTATGTTAACATCACAAATAGTTACGGCGTGAAGTATTGGAATATCGGCAACGAACCAAACCTGTACGATAATGATCCCGCCCTCAACATCGAAGAAAAATGGACACCTCAGCGCTATGCTGCTGTTTGGCGTGAATTTGCCAAAGCGATGAGAGCCGTAGACCCCACCATCCTGTTTTACGGACCCGATATCAGCCAGTTTGTTGGCAATGCAGAAGGTACCCCCAGCGAAGGCGATGCCATCGCGTACCTGACCGAATTCCTCAAGGTCAATGGCGATATGGTGGATGTTGTCACCGTTCATCGCTATCCCTTCCCGGCCTGCCAGACCTGCGGTAACCCTACCTGGGAGCAGTTGCGCAACAACACCGCCGAATGGGATAATCTTTTCCCCAACCTGCGCCGTATCGTCAAAGAAACCACCGGCAAAGACCTGCCCGTCGGCGTGACAGAATACAATTCCAATTACTCCAACGCTGTGGGGGCTGAAACCTCGCCAGATTCCTTCTATAATGCACTCTGGCTGGCAGATGTCTATGGGCGGATGGTGCGCCAGCGCCCCGAAATACTTGCTTACTGGCAGCTCAAAAACAACAGCGGCGGGCTGGGTTTGCTGACCTCGTTCGATGTGCGCCCTAGCTACTATTCATTCATGCTGTGGAAAAAGTTCGGCAGCCACCTGCTCGCGGCCAATTCTGATACTCCCTATGTTTCGGTTTACGCCGCCAAAAGGGATGACGGAGCTGTCACCGTGATGCTCGTCAACCTCAACAACACAGAAGTGCGCAAACCCTTACAGCTTGAGCAGGGCGAAAAACTGAAGTTGGTGGAAGCCTACCTGTTCGATGCAACCCACAATGCCGAATCGATTCCACCCCCTGCCTTCACCAACGGCGCTGACATTGGTTTGCCAGCCGAATCAGCAACACTTTACATATTCAAATGACTCAAAACAAATCGATAGTGAAAAAGGAACGAGGAGATTAAGTATGTTGAAAGTAGCAGTCATTGGTGGTGGTTCCACCTACACACCCGAATTGGTCAACGGATTCCTGGCACGCATCGCCAGCTTTCCGCTTACCGAACTATGGCTGATGGATATCGACGCTGAACGGCTGGACATCGTCGGCGGGTTCGCACAGCGCATGGTGGCAGCCAAAGACTCTCCTTTCAAAGTCATCCTGACCACAGACCAGCGCCAGGCAGTGCAGGGCGCCTCTTATGTCACCACCCAGCTTCGGGTAGGGCAGATGCAGGCTCGCGTCAACGATGAATACCTCGGCTTGCGACACGGATTGATCGGGCAGGAGACGACGGGTATCGGCGGTATGGCCAAAGCGCTGCGGACAATCCCTGTGATTCTAAAGATTGCCAGCGATATGAGCGAACTGGCTCCCGGAGCCATGCTGGTTAATTTCACCAACCCCGCCGGCCTGGTGACTCAAGCTCTTAGCAAATACGCAAAGGATACACCTTCTGTAGGTGTGTGCAATGTGTCCATCACGACCAAGATGGGTATTCTCAAAGGGTGGGAGAAAGCCACCGGCAAGAAAGTGGACCCTTCCAGGGCAGAACTCAAGACGCTGGGTTTGAACCACCTCTCCTGGCATCGCGGCTTTACCATCGACGGAGAGGATGTCTGGCCACAGGTCATCCAGGGATATATCGCTGAACTTAAATCGGAAGAACACCCCGAATGGGATCCGCGTATGGTGGAGATCCAGCGTATGATCCCGAATTATTATCTGCAATATTTCTACTATACCGACAAGAAATTTAAGTCCCAGGAAAAGTGGCCGCCATCCCGGGGTGAAGAGGTGATCGAAATCGAAAAAGACTTGCTGCGCGAATATGCAGATCCAACTCTGAAAGAACCCCCGGCGGACCTGATGAAACGGGGTGGTGCCTATTATTCAACGGTCGCCACACAGTTACTTAACGCCCATCACAATGACTTGAATGAGACGCACGTCGTCAACACTCGGAATAACGGAGCAGTAAAGGAATGGCCTGCTGATTGGGTGCTCGAGCTCCCCGCCAAAGTCAGGCGCAGTGGCATCACGCCCATCCCGACCGAGCCGTTGCCGCCTGCCTGCTTTGGATTGATTGCGGCGGTGAAATCCTATGAACTTTTGACTGTGGAAGCTGCCGTCCATGGCGACCGGGATGCGGCCTACCAGGCGCTGCTGGTCAATCCAATCGGCCCAAAAGGTGACAAAATCCAGGCAGTGTTGGATGACATGCTTGAGACACACCGTGCCTATCTGCCGCAATTCTGGACTTAAATCCACTCAAGTAAAAAAAGACAGCCGGACC
>JBGOXG010000160.1:0-5226 GCA_041479025.1 Anaerolineae bacterium | reverse complement strand
TGGCCAGGTAGTTGTAACTGGAGATCGGCAGTTCTGGATCTTCCACCAGCGCTTTCTCCCGCTGCAGCTCTGTGGCAACCGTCGCTTCTACTTCTGCTGATAACCGGCCAGGCGTCGCTCGTTCGTAAGCGATCGAGAAAGCTGTCGGATCCCGACGATATTCTTTCAGCAAGCTGAAGAAACGGGTCTTGTTGATCTGTATAACCTCTTCCAATTCAGCCCGGGCGATCGTACCCTGCAGGTAACTCTGCAGCAAAACCCTGACCTGTTCGACGGTAAAGCGCTTGTGAATTTGGTCCATGATGGCCTCTTTTTGACTCAAATCTATCACGGACCAGCGGTTCACTTTTCAACTGATAACAGTTCACTTTTCAGGTTTGAACAGTTCACTTTTCAAGTTTGAATAACAAACTGAAAAGCAAGTTTGACAAATCAATTCTTATTCACTATGCTTAATGCGAAGAAAGGTGAAAGGTAAGTTGATGAAACGCGACGAA
Source organism: Anaerolineae bacterium (assembly GCA_041479025.1). Lineage (GTDB taxonomy): Bacteria > Chloroflexota > Anaerolineae > Anaerolineales > Villigracilaceae > JBGPQJ01. Next base: position 4,729 of record JBGOXG010000160.1, on the reverse strand, counting down.
GTTTTGCGGATTCTCCATGAGCAAAAGAACGACCTGATGCGGTGCTACCCGATTGCATCTTTGTCTGTCTTCGGGTCAGTGGCGCGTGACGAGGCCCGTTCAGATAGCGATGTGGATATACTGGTTGAATTTGCCCAACCCGTTGGGTTGTTCCAGTTCATTGAACTTCAACAGCGCCTTGAAAGCTTAATGGGCTGCAAAGTTGACCTGGGTACGCCGCGTTCTCTCAAGCCGCGTATCAAGGCCAGTGTTTTGCAGGAGGCGATCCGTGTCGTCTAGATCATGGCAGGAACGGATCGAGGGTATCTTGATCTGCGCCCATAATATCAAAGATTTCACAGCGGGCATGAGCCTGGAGGACTTTCTGGATGATCCTCGCACGGTGCGCGCTGTTGCCTATGAGTTCACAACCATTGGTGAAGCAGCGCGTGTAATCCCAGCAGATATTCAAGAACGCTACCCGGATGTACCCTGGGGGAAAATGCAAGGCATTCGCAATGTGCTGGTTCATAAGTATTTTCGCCTGGATGAAGAAATACTGTGGAAAGCGGCTCTGGAAGATATCCCCCCACTCATTGAAGCACTAGAAAAACTCGCTGATTAATTTCTTCAGATACTTGTATTCCATACCCCAAAGGAAAAATACCTTTGGGGCATGGCGACTTGCTGCCGCGCCGCAAAGTCCCACTTTCGACGCCCGGTCCCAAACCTGGGCGAAATCCACCTGCTCCGACCAGAACCATTGCCTATCCTGCGCCGTACCCTACTGGCGCAGGCCAGCACGGGTAGGCGTGAGGAGTAGTCACAGGTAATTCTGCAAATATTCCATAAAGTTGGCGTGAAACGCCTCGATCCAGGCCTGCACAAAGACTGCCGACTCGAACAACGGCATCAGGTCTGCCGATAAATCTTTCCCCTTGATGCCTTCCACTTTATCCCTTAAGGCCAGCATGGCCGTCTGGGTGGTGTATGGCTGCTTCCCTTCTTTGGAAAGCTTTTCTTGCAGAGGGCGGACCTGCATCTGCATGAACCATAGCAAATCATAGAAGTCGCGCCCTTTAATCAATGCGCCTTCTTTCCCCCGCTGGAAGTTGCGTTCCAGGCAGGCAAGCATCTTGCCGGCCATCATGGTTTCAAGCGAAAAGTGCGCAGGCACAAAACTGCGGCCATGGTAGAACACGGGTGTCTGTTTAATGACGGCGATTTGCCTATGGCTGCTGACTTCCACTTTCAGGTGAAGCGCCTCGTTGGATGAGGCAGACAAGCCAAGCATGTTCAGGATCGGGAATTTCAGCGTGATGCGTAAGATTCCCGCCGCCTCTTGCTGAATACTGGCTCCAGCCTCAGAATACCCCACCGTTTTCTGAAAAAATCCCAGGAGATCTTCTCTGAGGCGGGAAAGGTCGACGCCGACGCTGTTATCCAGGTCGATGTCTTCGGAAAGCCGGTTGAGACCGTAAACCACATGCAGACAGGTCCCACCATAGAAATTCAAGCGCCGGAAAGATGGGTGGTTATAAAGATAGTCGAGGACATAAGCCTGCAATGCTTCCTTGAGAATGACCCGTTTGGTCTCAGTGGGCAGTGTGGGGTCTTTAGTTTCAAGAATGTGCTGCAGGGTTTGGATCAGGGTCGCCATATGTTTCTCCGAAAGTTTTCGTGGATCTGCTGCATTTTGCGATTCTTGCTTTCCTCTACATACAAGCTAAATTCTTCGCGTTCTGTCGGAGAGAGTTCCTCAAGGTTAAGTCTAAGTTCTTCTGCCAGGTTGATACTCGGGGACCGGAATGCAACTGGGATGGAGCGCGAGTAGAGGTAGTCAAAGAGCGCTTTGGACACCGATGCCTCGGCATAGCGTATTCCAAAGAACTCTGAGATTATGAAGCCGCGATACAGGTCTGGCCGGATGCTGCGATACCAGAACGTTCCCAGCTGGTTGACAATCCGGCGCGTATTCTTGGTCGTGATTGCTGTGACGGGGAAAGTGACATCGGTGAGGATGGCATGCCGCTGCAAGATAAACTCCAATGAGATGTAAGACTGTGGCAGAAGGATGGCACTGATGACTGCCGGGAAGGATGCGGCGCTGCTGTGAAGCTCAAAGAATCGACAGGTCATGTACATGCCTTTTTTGATGGGCATAATGTGACCGGCTTTCGCCCAGCGGTACAGCAGCATTCGAACCTGCTGCGGGTTCTCCATACCGGCGGCCTGCTTGAATCCCTCGATGGTGAAGTAGGGCATTCTTTCAAATGGGCGTAAGAGGTCGAGTTTCATGTTTATATCGGATAATATACACAAATTGTATATTATCCGATATAAACCGATTTAAGTCAAGTGGAGTTGGTAAATGGTTGGTAAATGGTTGATTTCGAGAACCATTTACCAACTTTTTTTTAAAAAGTTCTGACGGTTCTACGAGAAAACCTGCAGTTGGCTTTTCAACGGGTTCATCAGGATCGCCAGACAATCCAAGATTCGGAGGTGAAAAATGGCTCAAAATAAATCCAAAGTAATCCCGGACGGTCAGGTAAATCTGTTCGGGCTGAGTATACCGGCGGCGCCGGTCGAACCCGTCAAGGCGGCAGGTCCTGTGCTGCCGGAGGGATGGACGGAGGAGGATATCCGCTTCCTACTGAATGTCCTGGAGGACGGCCCGATCCTGGTGGCCGACACGAATCTGGGTATTTCCACCATCCACAGCAACTTCGGCGCCGAGGTCGTCCACTGCGGCTTTGGGCTGATGCGCGTGAAGGCCGCGGGATATGAACTGCACTTCGACGCTGGCGGCGCAATGCAGCGCACCCCATCCGGAAATGGCTGGTCGCGCTTATTCATCAATGGCAAGTATCCCTACGATGCCGGGGAGGTGCGCGAAAAACTCGAGGCGTACCTGCCGAAAGGAGATGCTCCGCAGGCTGCCGGCCTCTCCCCTGCCCCACCGGAGGAACCGGAGCAGGACTATTACGCAAAGCACAGGGCCGATGCCCAGGTGTTCGCCGAGAAGCGCAAACGTGATCAAGGGCTGCCGCAGTACCTGGTCGCCATGAGCGATGTCATAAAACTTCCGTTCACAATGGATGACGAGAGTCGTATCAAGGTCTACTGCGTCGGGCGGGATGTGGAACTCATCACTGGTGAAGTGGTAACGATCTCGGGCTTTTTCCAGACGAATGGAGAAAGATACATCGAGACCCTGCAGGCTGACGAGAACATGCTGTCGCCGGGTGTGGAGATCGAGCTGGAGTCGGGCCGGGATCGCTGCGTCCACGACTCTTACCTGCGAGGCGTCTTGCTCGATGAACGGCAGTTGGATGAGTTGGGAAAAGAGATTGCTCAATTGTGCGAGATGGCAAAACGCTGGCCGGAAGAAGAAGCAGATAAAGCGACAACGCCCCGTAAACTGCCCGTTGAGGAACAGGTCAAGGAGTTCTGCTCCAATCTCGGATATTTCACCGGCACCGAGAAATGGACTCGTCACCGCACCCTCTGCCCTCATATCGTTCTGCTCACGGACGGCGCACTGTACGTTGCCGAACATGGCGGCGAGAACGGCAACACGTCGTACTGGCTGATGGACGCCATTGCCAGCTACCAGGGCGAGGCCGCGCTGAAGCGAATTGATTTCCAGGTATGGAAATTGGTCGTCCATCAGCCGGATGAGCCGGGCCCTTCGAAAAACACCGTGATGGCGGCGCTGCAAAGCAAACCCGGCCAGGCTCCCGAAAAGCCGTTCAACCCGCACCGGCACGCTTCGCTCATCTGCACCAATGGGAACGAGAAGGAGCTGGTGCGGCAAGAGATCGAGATGACCGACTTCCTCCCTGTCGGGGAGATCGAGTTCTATGCGTCGGTCGAGCAGCACCCGGATATCAGCACCAAACAGAAGGTGATGATTATCCTGCTGCCGTCCGAGTATTAGACGGCAATCCGATCCGGTCAAAGAGGGCGCAACGATGCGCCCTCTTATTTTTGCGCTACATGCGAGGAGGTGAAACATGGGTGATATTTTGTGCAGGAAATGCGGGGAGCCGTGGGACAGTTACGGCATTACCCACTCCAGGGGCGACGGTGATATGACCGCTTCCGAAGCGGTCCGGTTTCTAAAGGGCGAAGGCTGCCCGTCTTGCCATTTTGGCAAGCACTGCACCTGCTGTGCCGGCACTGGCAAGATGAAAGATGAAGTGTCAAAGTGCGCCTGTCGCGGCGACCACTACCTGATCGTCCGTAAGCTGGCCGGAAAGGACGAGCCCTGGCAGTACGGTTATATCCCAAATGTCCAGATCTTCCCTGGAGAGCCGAAAGTCATCTTCCGGTATCCGGACGGGGATTGCAAGGAAGGCAAATTTCACGAGGCGCTGGTGTTGTGCCCGTATTGCGCCGATGATGCTTGCGGCTGTCCGGCCTGCCATGGCAGCGGTGAGCTTCAGCCTATCGAGGGGAATGAGTTCTCTGCGGCTCTATGTTCTCTGGTCGAAGAATCGGACGAAGACGTTATCCCATACCTGAACCTGTGAGGAGGCTCTATATTGTGCCCAAATCGCTGTTACCAAACGTCAACCATGTGGTCCAGGATCCGGACGGTGAGTATTGGCAGTGTGTGCTGGATGGCCGGGAAAAACTTAGCTGACACCCGGAATAAATTTGGTTTAATCTGATGTATAATACACACACTAATCGAAAATTATACACATAGAAAAGAGGCAGAAATGCGAACCAATATTGTGCT
>JBGOXG010000127.1:0-6773 GCA_041479025.1 Anaerolineae bacterium | reverse complement strand
CTGAATGAGATATGCAATGCAAAAGACGAGCAAGGTAAAAACCACCGCTTCCAATGGGACTGCCCACGGGCTTTTTGACCCCAACCCAAGCCAGGCTGGCGGTAACAGTATCAGCGTTGAAATTATGGCGAGAACGATGCGCAAACCAGCGTGACGTGCTTGAGCTGCGGAATCTGCTTCCTTATCACCTTGAACGCCGGACTTATTTTCTGATGCCATAGAATTCCAAACAATCTTGGGTATCAAAATAAACTGGTAGGTAAGATTATCCGCTAATATATTAAACCAGACAATATATGCCAGAATAATGATGGTATTATAATCTAGCCGGTTTTGATCAATTACGTTGGAGCGCTGCATGACCAAAAATATCCGTAATATCCTGGTCGGAATCCTCGTCATTATCGTTGCGGTTGGTGGTTTCTATGCGGTCAGGCTCGCGAGTGAATGGAGTACACCGATGGGCGAATCGTTGGGATTACCGACGCTTACCGCTACCATTGCTCAACTGACTTCGACCCTCGCGCCGACAAAACCCGGCGACCCCACAGCCACGGTGACTCCCGTCCCGACAGCCACTCCCGCCCCGTTGTGCGGTGGACCAGCCGTGCTGACGCTGCTTGCCATTGGCTCGGATACTCGCGCCAACAATTATCTCTATGGATTGGCGGATGTGGTGCGCGTGGTCCGCGTGGATTTCGTCACCCCGAAAATCACTGTCGTGGATATCCCACGCGACATTTGGGTGGAAATCCCTGAGATTTCGAGCCATTACGACATTACTCACGGTAAAGTGAACCAGTCTTATTTATACGGGAACCCGGGGATGGGCTACTATGACGGTCCCGGCGGAGGTCCTGGTTTGCTGGCACGCACGATTGAGCAGAATTTCGGCATCAGGGTTGACCATTATGGCGCGGTCAATATGCAGACCTTTGTGAAAATAGTTGATGCGGTCGGTGGCATTGATGTATTCCTGCCTGAGGACGTCGACGGACGGCCGATCGACGACAAAACGGAAGATATGGGTTATTTCTATGCAGGAAAACAACACTTTAGCGGAATACAGGCTCTCAAATTTGCCCGCATCCGCAAAAAATACAATACTTTTAAACGCACCAGTAACCAGAACATCGTCTTATGCGCTCTCAAAGGTAAAATCCTTTCACCATCTGTCCTGCCCCGTGTGCCGCAACTGATCACATCATTTCAGGGGAATGTCCAGACCGACCTGACCCCCGAACAGATAGGCCAGCTGGCTTGTTTGCTGCCAAATGTAAAGGCAGACAATCTGATCATGACAGGTATACCAGAAGAATTATTAACCCCCGCCCGGCAATACGACCCCATGCTAAAAGGAAACACCTTTGTCTTCGACGCTGATTTTGAACAGATCCGGGCGTTGATGGATGATTTCCAGGCAGGGTCCTGGCCGACACCTGAACCCGATTCCGGTCTAACCTGCCCCGAGCCTGTCACACCGTGAAAACTGATCTGCCTCCCCTGCCACCATTCAACGCTGCTGAAGTCTTGCGCGCGCATGGATTGCGTCCCGATAAGGGTCTGGGACAGAATTTCCTGCAGGACGACTTTGCTTTGCGGAAAATCGTCTCTGTTGCGCAAATCGCGAAAACCGATACTGTGCTGGAAATCGGTTCCGGCCTGGGAAGCCTGACACGCTATTTGGCGATGACTGCAGGACAGGTCATTGCCGTTGAACTGGACGAATCCCTGCTCCCCGTTTTGAAATCGGTTCTTAGACAATGGAAAAACGTCAGATTCATTCACGGTGACATTTTAAAGCTAAAACTAAGGCAGGTGATCGAGGTTGAAAATTATTCAGTGGTTGCCAACATTCCCTATTACATCACTTCCGCCATCATGCGCCACCTGCTTGAAAGTCATCCCCGCCCTCGACGGATAGTTCTGACCTTGCAGAAGGAAGTCGCCCAACGCATTTGCGCCGTACCGGGTGAGATGAGCCTTCTGGCTCTGAGTGTACAGGTTTTTGGAAAACCGGAGATTGCTGCCACAATCCCTGCTAATGCATTCTATCCAGCACCCAAAGTCGATTCTTCGGTCATTAGAGTGGATATTTATCCAGACCCGGCTATCCCCACCACCCAACTTGAAACTTTTTTTCGGGTTGCGAAAGCAGGATTCAGCCAGAAACGAAAAACCCTTCGGAATTCACTTTCAGCCGGGTTGGCAACCTCATCAACCGAAACTGAAGGGTTGCTCAAAGCTGCTGAGATCGATCCCCGGCGCCGGGCTGAAACGTTAAGTATCCCTGAGTGGGCAAGACTCACTTCGTTGTTGGGAAATTTAAAAGATGTCGTGCCAGAGGCATAAAACAATGGCTACGCGCAAAACGGCCTAAGTAGAAAGAAGATACAAAGACGGACCGTTGGCGATTAACCACGGTTCGTTCATTTTCCAGTTTATCTTAAATAGACGACACCCTTGCGAATCTCCCCCTCTTTCGAAGATCGCGATAAAGCCAGAGAACTTCCCAAATGCGAATGGCTGCCTCCATTTGAATCCTTAGCGACATCTTTGACTTCCCCCAACGTCTGTCTGCAAAATGGATGGGCACTTCACCGAAACGATATTCCAGGCAATATGCCAGGTAAGCCATCTCTACCAAAAATATATAGCCGCTGGCGTGGACCCTTTTCATTGGCATGCCGACTACCGTTTCACGACGCCAAAGGCGGAAGCCAGTAGTCACGTCGCGTAATGGAAATCGCAAGATCGTCCGCGAATAAAAATTCCCCCATGCCGAGAGACCTTTGCGCCACAGCGGCCAGTGTTCGTCTACACTGCCCCCCTTGATATAACGCGAACCCAGTACGACATCACAAGATTCGAGCCGTGCTACCATCTCAATTAATTTTTGCGGATCGTGGGAAAAATCCGCATCCATTTGCGCCACCGCATCCGCTCCCTCATCCAAAGCCAACCGGAAACCTGTCAGATAGGCGGACCGCAGACCAAGTTTACCAGTACGATGATGGACTCGCAATTTTCCGGGATTAGCTTGAGCCAGTTCTTCCGCAATCCTTCCTGTTCCGTCAGGACTATTATCATCTACAACTAATACTTCCAAGTCAAGGGGCAGCGAAAATAATGCGGAGACCAGATTGGGCAGGTTCTCCGCTTCGTTATAGGTTGGAATGACAACCACTATTTTCAAGCCGTGCTATTTCCTTTTTAGGATTTCAGATTTTAGTTGAACCAGTCCGGTAATGTGTTGTTCACTGGGGGAGATGAGATTAATATGAACACCCAATCGATTAGTCTGCTTTGCCCTGTCACCCATAGGGTAAAAAAAGTCAAGTGATTGTTCAAGCCGGTTATGGATACGTTCTTCCATCGGAGAGAGTGCGTTATGTGGAAGGACCATAACAAAATCCGTGGAAGTTAGATGTCCTACAAAACCGTTGGTATAGCCAGATTCGCGCATCGCGTTATTCAATATCAGGCTGATCGCACGCAGGACATCGTCCTTTGCCACAAATCCATAGGCGTCGCGAAAAAGCTCTATGTTTTCAATTAAGACTCCCAGTGCGCCAGGACCATCCTTCTGTAAACACTCGCTTAGTTTTTCATCAACAAGCGTCCCCTCCGGAAGGCCTGTCACCGGGTTGGTCAGTGTGTCCTGTTTGGAGCGCTTGAGTACATTGCGTACCCGTAGGCGCATCTCTTGTACGTCAAATGGTTTGGTAATGTAATCATCGGCACCGAGTTCCAATCCAGCAAGCCGATCGCTGCGTTCACGTTTTTCAGTTAAAAAAATGATCGGGATATCACTTGTCTTACGATCAGCCCTTAAACGACGGGCTACTTCAAACCCGTCGATATCCGGCAACCGGATATCGAGGATCAACAAATCCGGTCGCGATGTCTGCGCTGCGCTAATGCCATCTTCACCCCAGTTCATTGTGACAACTTCATAGCCCTGAACGCGAAGATATGCATTCAGCATCTCAGCCAGATCCTGGTCGTCCTCAATTACCAGGATTTTGGATTTGGTTTCAGTCACGGGATTCCTCGGCTAGCCGATTGGGTCTTTTTGGATAATAAATTCGCAAACAGGATCATTAAATGCGATGCATTTGGACTCGTTCACACGAAACTCATTACCACCGGATACCCACTTGAGGCTTTCCTGAAGCAAGCCCACCGCAATAAAACAGACCGGTTTGTCCACACCACTTCTCCCGTGACAACACGGGCACTTGTGGATGGTATAAACGAACTCGTTATCCTTTTCTTCAACGGTGCTATGCTGATCGCTGACCTGGCTGAATATTTTCGCCATGGCAGGCAGACCGATACGCATTTTAGCCTGAAGAGGCAGGACTTTGAAGGCCAGGTCGCCGGCACCAGCCAGCGCGCCAAAATTTTTCAGCGCATCAGCGAAGGTTGCACGACCAGCCCGTAAAGCCAGACCACGACCTCCGCGAGGTCCGTACATCTCTTCCAGGGCGACGCCGATCGCGGAGAGTTCTGCGAAGTCGAAGCCTTTTTCCAGATTGTCAGGAGGGTAATTTTCAATATAGCTATTGAGTCCGGCAAGATTTAGAATGGCGTTCAAGCCATTCTTACCCATGACGTCTTCCAGCGATTTAATAATGATAAGACCGAATTTATTGGGATAATAGAGGCCACTTTTTTGAATCGGGTTCATTCCAGGCTCCCTTAGATCAGTTTACCAAGGTCTTCTGTCGCCCGGCGCATATCGAGGAAAATCAAACCCAGTTTTGCCTGTTCCCTCGCCAGAGCAGTTAGCACGGCTTCTTCACCGACAGACATCAGGACTACGTAACCCTTCTCACCTTTTATGTATACCTGTTCAAGCGACCCTCGTCCAAGTTCGTTGGCAATCCGCTCCCCCAGAGATAACATTGCCGCTGACATCGCCGATACGCGATCTTCTTCCACGCCTTGCGGAAGGGCGGAAGCAATACTCAAACCATCTACGCTGACGATGGCAGAAGCCTCAATGTCTGGTGAAGAAGCCTGCAATTCGCGCAAGCGGTCCACCATGAGTTGAGTGCGAGACTTAGTCAAGACTGCCTCCTGGAAATTGGTTAACGTCCGGCATTTTTCCCGCCCATGGACGGAATTTTACTTCTAGTTACTTTAGCATATGGGATTAATTGTGTCAAGTTGCCACTAGGAATTAAGTATAGCATCATTCTTTACAATTTTGTTATAATGCTCCAATGTCAGGTAGTTAAAACCCACAGCAAGATCATCAATAAAATGAAAAAAATAATCTTCACTTTACTGGTAATTTCTCTCATAATTAACCTCGAATCGGTTGGAACGGTTGCAGCTCAAGAACAAACCCCGCCTCAGCCTGAAAACGAAAGTGGCAGTATCATTTGTCCTCCCGGTGTCTATACCAAGGATCCTTTAGGGTGTCTGCCGTTAGGACCGTCCTCAACACTCACCCAAGAAGCGGTGTTCGGTTTGTACCCGCCCACTCCCCGCTTAGACTACAACCCCGATTACGGGCTAAATTTCGTCCCCTTCAACTATTTCAGAATTGAAAAAGATGGTACTTCAATGTATTCCTCTTTAAACGACGCCCAGTCCCAGTCTGGAGCTATCTCGAAACTGGGACCCGGCCTGGTTTATGTCAGTTACGTGGATCGCGCAGATACTGAAAATGGTGTCTATTATTACCTGTCCAACGGCACCTGGATCCCGGGCGACGGAAACCGGACCTCCCCTGGAATTTTCCAAGGGAAAATCTTCAGCGCCACCCCGCGGACCAGCTTTGGGTGGGTTTTGATGGAAACCAAAAGCAAACAAAGACCCGATTACATCAGCAATAACCCATCCGGAAAAACCTATTATCGCTTCAATATCGTACCCGTATATGCATCCAAGGTTTTTAATGGTGTCCAATGGCTGATGATCGGCAACCAGGAATGGGTGGAAGGCCGGCTGATTGCCGCTGTTACTCCATCCACCACTCCCCCAGCTGGCGTGTCGGACGGCCGTTGGATTGAAATCAACCTGGCGGAACAAACGCTCACAGCATATGACAATAACCAGCTAGTCTATGCCACCATCATTTCCAGCGGTATAGATCCCTTCTGGACACGCCCCGGCTTGTTCCAAATTTACAAGAAGAAAGACACAGAGGATATGAGCGGATCATTCGAAGCCGACAAGTCCGATTATTATTTGCTACAAAACGTCCCTTGGACAATGTATTTTGACAAAGCACGCGCCATCCACGGCACCTACTGGCACACATTCTTCGGATACCCTATGTCCCACGGCTGCGTCAACATGTCCATCGGCGATGCCGCCTGGTTGTATGAATGGGCGAAAGAAGGGGACTGGGTATGGGTGCACGACCCTTCCGGTCTGACGCCGGAGGATCCGGACAAATATGGCAGCGGCGCTCCATAAATCAGCACATTTCTTAAGGGAGGTCTTGACGCTCCCCAAGGTCTGTGATAAACTACTGCCCGCTCAATCACTGGTCCCGTGGTGTAGCGGTTTAACATGCGGCCCTGTCAAGGCCGAGATCGCGGGTTCGAATCCCGTCGGGGCCGCAGAAAACAATATCGATCCTATAGAGAGCCGGAATGAGAATACTCATTCCGACTCTCTGCTATTTCTGCCCGATTTCACCCTTTTCACATTCACAGGAAATCAGTTATTCCCCGATTCTACCTGGCCTTACAATCTACTATTGGATTGAAAATGGTCATTTTTATTATTGCCGGTATAGACCAGTTATTGAT
>JBGOXG010000126.1:0-6785 GCA_041479025.1 Anaerolineae bacterium | reverse complement strand
CAAGCCCCGGGGGGTCTGCCAGTCCGCCTGTGGGAATTTTGCTCCACCCCCTTTGAGCAGCAACCCAATTCATTAGGATTTACCTATTCGCGGGTGCGGCTCCCCTCCATTCGCCAGAGTCGGATTCACTTCAAGGCAGCTGAACACAACTTCGGTGTCGTCCGTATCACATTCAACCCCCAAGGAAAAGCCGATGTAACCTTCACCATCCACGACTCAAAGGGGAATCCAATCCGTTCGGTTCAGGCTTAGTTGAAAATGCTGGGGAGATAAAATTCACGAAGACCGATGTTCGCGTGCTGTTCTATTACTTCGTCAATGCCACCTGCGGTCCTGGCGAGCGAGGTAGTGGACCTTGATCGATCCGCTTCAATCCTGCTTTCTTAGCCCAATTTACGGCTGAATCATACTCATCATCGGTTATGGGACGATTGATTTCTGGGAAGGTGCGCCCTAAGCTGGGAAAATAACGCCTCATTACATGGAGGTAGGTATCCCTTGAAATATCATTCGCAAGGAAGCGGGCTATTTCCTCAGTACCCGCCAGGTTACGCGGAAGAACGAGATGCCGGACCATCAACCCATGTTTTGCCACACCGAAGTCATCTGTCAGGAGATCCCCAACCTGCTGATACATTTCTTTTACTACGCCGCGGTTGATTTTGACATAATTCGACACCCGCAGGTATCGGTCAGCAGCAGCCTGATCTGCGAATCGCATATCAGGCAGGTAAATATCGATCACGCCATCCAGTAATTTTAATAATTCCAGCGAGTCATATCCATCAGAGTTATACACCAGTGGAAGTGTCAGCCCCGCCTTGACAGCGATTCTGAGCGCTGCAAGAATCTGAGGGACGACATGGCTTGGCGCGATTAAATTGATATTGTGACATTCGTTGTCCTGCAGCTCAAGCATTATCGCCGCCAGTTGCTCAGGCTCCATTTCAATCCCGTCATCGCTATCACCAATTTCATAAGGCTGGTAGAACTTGAATTTCATCGGCAGGCGGCCAAAGAAGATGGTTCCGGAACCCTTTGTCGCGACGAGGGGTGCTTCTTCTCCCATGTCCACCCCGTAACTTGTCACCCGCGCCCGGAGGCCAGTCTTACACAAACCCGGTTCGCCAACTTCAAGCAAGCGGTTCACGCCACAATTGCGCGCGCATACATCGCATTTTTCGAGATGTCTATACGCCCCTTTTGTACGGCGTTCTAGTTCGATTGCGCCCATGTTAAAATAAGCTGGAAAAAAGGGCTTCATTAAACTCTCCGCCTCTACTATACAGAAAGGGCCATTTTTTAGCAAGTCCCCCGAAACTTCGGTTTACACTAATTCCAGGTCATTCCAGACCACTTGCTGGGCTTTCCCATTTTCGCCAATCAGTTTGGGAAGGATGGATTGGAATTGTTTGGGTGATCCGCTGGTATAAAATTGCACATGTGGGGGTTTTCCCTCCCCAGATTTTAACACAAGAGATTCAAGCACCCGCTGGGTTTGTCTCGCCACCGCGGGAGCTGGGTCGATAACCCGCACATGCTCCCCGCAAATCTGTTCGATAAGTGGGATCACAAACGGATAGTGGGTGCAACCCAACACGACAGTGTCAATCCCCTTTGCCAGCATCGGTTGAAGCGCAACTTCCAGAATATTGCGTGTTGCGGGTGTATCCAGCTCGCCTCTCTCGATCTGCCCCACCAAACCCGGGCAGGTATGCTGGAGAACAGTCACACCTTTGGCAAATCGCTCCACTACCGAAGCGTACAATACACCCTGGAAAGTGGCCGGTGTTGCCAATACACCGACCACACCTGATTTTGTATATTCAGCAGCAGGTTTGACTGCCGGCTCCATACCGACGAAAGGCAACCCGGGAAAAGTTCGTCGCAAATCTAGCAGTGCCGCCGCTGAAGCAGTATTGCAAGCCACAACGATCAGCTTCGCCCCTTTTGAAAGCAGAAACCGCGTGATCCCCATCGCAAATGTGCGGACCTGCTCCAAAGGGCGTGAACCGTAAGGCACATGCCTCTGATCGGCAACGTAGAGCACCGGTTCGTCTGGCATCTGTGCGCGGATAGCGCGCAGGACAGAGAGTCCGCCAACACCGGAGTCAAAGATTCCGATTGACCCTCCCTGGGAAACAGATAATGTCATCATCGAATTCTGGATATTTTACCGCGAAGCTGCTTGAACGAACGCAGAAAACAGGCGACGCATGGGCGGCTGATCTGTCAGCCATTCAGGATGCCACTGGACGGCAATCCCAAAGGGGTGATCGGGGATCTCGACTGCTTCGACCAGCCCGTCAGGTGCAAATCCCACCGCCTTGAGACCGGGAGCCAGGTCTTTGATGCCTTGATGGTGCAGGCTGTTCACCTGCAATAATGGCTCTCCAAAAACCTGCGCACTGCGGCTGCCCTCCTCCACACGAACGGGATGAGCAAGATAATTACGGGGGATATCAGGATACCAGTCATGACGGAGCGCGTTGGGGTGCTGGCCCGGGATGTGGGTGTAGAGCATGCCTCCCAAGGCGACATTTGCCACCTGACAGCCTCTGCAGATACCCAGGAATGGTTTCCCATCCTCAACGACTTGCCGGAACAGACCAAGTTCGAGCGTATCACGCTCCTCGTCCACCTCACCCACTTTTGGGTGGGGAGTCCCGTTGAATATCTCCGTGCGGATATCACCGCCTCCAGTAAAGAGGATCCCGTCCAGGCGTGGATACAAATCCTGCCATTCGGCCTCCAGCAGCTGATTTGGAATTAATAAGGGCAGCCCGCCTCCCTGCCGGATGGCATTGATGTAAGCGATGTTTACCGCAGCAATGGGGAGATTGCTCTCACTCGTTCCATCATAAACCGTAATGCCGATGATTGGATGCATGCCTGCTCCGTAAAGACAAAAGGGCACAGCAATTGCTGTACCCTTTGAGATGATTATGTCTTGGAATTAATCGAACTTCTGCTTCAGGCGAGTCGCCTTGCCGGTGCGGTTGCGCATGAAGTAGAGATTCGCGCGGCGGATATGTGCATGACGTTCTACAACAACTTTGTCGATGCGTGGAGAGCGCAGCAGGAAGGTTCGCTCAACGCCCACGCCATTGCTGGCAACACGGCGGACAGTGAAATCACCTTCGTTACCGCCCTTGCGCACGCGGATCACCATGCCCTTAAATTCCTGAATACGCTCGCGGTCACCTTCTTTAATACGGACATGAACGCTAACGGTATCGCCAGGATTCAATTGAGGGATATTAGAGTTGACGGGGGCTTCTACAGCCTTCATCAGATCAGCCATTTTCGTATTTCCTTGCTCTTTTTACGGAATACTGCTTCAAAGCAGTTTTTTTGGACGCGACGGTGGATTATATCACGAATTCAAAATGCGGCACGGATTCGGGAAAGTAATTTCACAATAGGTTTACACTTACAAAGGTTACCCAAATCAGTTAGCCGTCATATTCTCTAACGACGATGACTGCGTTGTGCCCGCCAAACCCAAATGCATTGCTAATGGCTGTTTTGATCTTTTTCTCACGCGCCTGGTTGGGGATGTAGTCCAAATCACAGGAAGGATCCGGGGTTTCGTAATGAATCGTCGGGGGCAAGATACCTTCCCGGATCGCCTGAATCAGGAAGATTACCTCAAGAGCACCGGTTGCGCCCATCATATGGCCGGTCATGGATTTGGTAGAGGATATAGGGATCTGGTAGGCTCGTTCGCCAAAAACATATTTAACCGCTGCAGTCTCAGCGGCATCGTTCAGGACCGTTGCGGTCCCATGGGCATTGATATAGTCAACTTCGTCCAAATTGACTTGGGCAATTTCGAGTGCTTTAAGAATCGCCCTTCCCCCACCGGAACCATCTTCACGAGGGGCTGTGATGTGGTAACCATCGTTGTTGGATGACCATCCGGCCAGCTCAGCAAGTATGTTCGCGCCCCGGGATTTGGCGTGACTCTCCGTTTCCAGAACCATCAGTGCAGCCCCTTCGCCCATCACCAGACCATCACGGTTCTTGTCAAAGGGTTTGGGGTTTGTCATCCAATCCGAGCTGCGTGATATCGCGGTTGTCCGGTCAAATGCGCCTATGCCCACCTGCACAATGGTGGCTTCCGAACCGCCGGTGATGGCGACATCAATCATGCCTGAGCGCAACATCATCCAGGCGACCCCGATACCATCTGTTCCAGAGGCACATGCTGAAGCGACTGAAAAGCTGGGGCCGCGAATCCCGTAATCAATGCTGATCATCCCCGCTGCACCGTTCGGCATCATCATTGGGATGGCAAAAGGGCTGACGCGTCGAAATCCCTGGTCTTTCAATGTATAGATATTTTCCTGGACCGATCCCAACCCGCCAATCGCGGAGGAGACGATCACGCCAATCTGATGAGTAGTATCATCATTAATTTCAAGGCCTGCGGATTGAATGGTTTCTTGCACGGCTGCCACGGCCAGTTGTTCAAACCGATCACGCCGCCGGGCTTCCTTAAAATCCATGTATAAAGCCGGATCGAAGTTCTTGACTTCGCTCGCGATTTTTACATTCCACTCGGAGGCATCAAACAAAGTGATTGGACCAACCCCGGAAACTCCGTTAATAACTTTCTCCCAGGTTTCTTTGACATTGTGTGCAAGCGAATTGATCGTCCCCATCCCCGTAACAACAATGCGTTCCATATTTCCTCCACAACCTCAATTTACTAGATTTTAGATTTAAAACCTGAACCCGTCAACAAAACCACCACCGGATCGGGTAATTGTCCCAGAATCTGCTCCAGCGCGTTCCAAACAATGGCGGATGTCGGCTCTACATGGAAACCGCGCCGCGCGAGTTCATCACGTCCACGCAGGATGTCCTCCTCATCTACTGCGACTATTGCCCCTTGACTTGCTCGGATTGTCCTGACCAACATATCCCCTCTAACAGGATTCTTTACCCTTACCCCTTCCGCCAGCGTCTGGCCTTCAGTGACAAAACCCATTCCAGACATTCCTATGGTGGACATCACCCATAATGGTGCACAAGCTCGTGCTTGGACTCCATACATTTTTGGCAGGGGGCTGAATGTGCCCGATTGGCGGATGGCATCGAAGCCTCTCGCGACACCCAGCAGGAGCCCGCCCTGACCACATGGGGTAATCACTGCAGAAGGGACAGTCCCCAACTGTTCATAAATTTCATACGCCGTTGTGGCATAGCCAGGGAGATTGAAAGGCAAATACGCATGACTTGCATATACAGAACCCGCATCCGCTTCTTTCAGGACAGCGGTCGTCACATCACTGCGAGAACCTGAGATTGGGATAAGTTCCGCCCCGTATGCCTCGATCTGCAGACGTTTCGGACCAGAGGCTGAGGCGGGTATAAAAATCCGTGCATGGATGCCTGCCCGGGCTGCATATGCTGCGAATGATGCGCCGGCATTTCCAGAAGAATCTTCAACCGCTTCACTTACACCGCGTGATTTCAACATCCCGGCAATAACAGATGAGCCCCGGTCTTTGAAAGAACCTGTCGGGTTGAGGTACTCGCATTTAAAGGCTACCTGCCTGCCCAGCACTTCAGCCCATAGCAACGGTGTGTTCCCCTCACCCAATGAGACCGCTTCAGCTCCGGCTGGCAAGCCAAAGGTGTAACGGTAACGCCAAATCCCTGGTTGAGACCGGTCAATCTTCGATGGATCATAAGCCAGAGGCACAGGGATATCATAAATCCCGCCGCACGTGAGGCAATGATACGGCGTAAAGTCAAGCGGATAAACACGCCCGCAGTTGGTACAGGAGACCATCAGCGGCGTCAAAGGGACTCCCATTCACGACATAATAGGGCATAGTGATATTCGCTTGAATATGCACCCTTGAACCATACGCTCTCAATATGATGTGCTTCGAGATTGAACCCAATACTTTCAAGTAGTCGAACCGAAGGAATATTTTCGACATCAGTTTCTGCCACCACCTGATGAAGGGACAAATCATCAAAAAGGTACTCAAGAAGGCGACCAACGGCTTCCAAAGCATATCCGTGACCCCAGTGTGGACGGGAGAAAGAGTAGCCCAGATACGCCTGCCGGGGATCATTTTTCATAAGGAGGAAAGCCACATCACCAACCATTTCGCCACCATTTTTCAATTCGACTGCCGCCTGGTACCATTCTCCAACTGTGCCAGGGATAGCAATCTTCATCTTATCGATAAATTCGCGTCCCTGATCAATTGTAAAGGGCGTGTTCCAGCCTTGGTATCGGGCTACTTCGGGGTCGTCGCGGTATGCAACAAACGACTCCAAGTCGGAATCGCGGAAAGGGCGAATCAAGAGACGGTTTGCTTCCAGATAAAATGACATTACATTGGTATGAGCTATTGAAAATGAAAATTCGTTGGTCGAGGAAATTACTCGCCCTGATTTGGAAAATAATTTCCTTCGACCCAAGACTCGCCATAGGGTCCTACTTCCTTTTTCCAGACTGGCACAATTTCCTTGAGACGGTCAATGCCATAGCGGGCGGCCTCGAATACGCCGGTATCGCGGTGAGCTGCAGTGCAGGCGATCAACACCGTTGGTGTGTGCGGGTAAAGACGACCAATCCGTTGTACTATAGCAATCCCTTCCACTGAAGGCCAGCGAGTACGGATTTCATTTGCGACCTGTTCCATTTTCACTTCCGCCATCGGTTTGTAAGCCTCATATTCAAGGAATACGGTTTCGTGCGGGTCATCCCGCGAGGTGACACCTCGTACAATGCCAGTAAATATCGCGGCAGCACCAGT
>JBGOXG010000259.1:0-2846 GCA_041479025.1 Anaerolineae bacterium | reverse complement strand
GAAAACGAACCCTCAATGGACGATGTCTTTACGTCAGGATCCCATGACGACCAAGCAGTGACATTTTCATACAGCGCAAACACCTTTTCCGGTGCTGCTGCGATAACTATTTGTTCTTCAAATTGCATCATGAAATCCCTCGGAATAAAAAGCTAACGTAGAGCTAAGTGGCTGCGCGCTTTTGCGCAGTCTGCGCTTGAGCGCAGGGTTGGACGAAGCCGCTATCGCGGAGAAAAGCCCCGGCACCGATTAATCTATAAAATGTAATCTCAAACCCTCAATCAGAGGGGATTGTTCAACGCCAATTAATGAGGTTACAAAGCAATGACATCATCATCCGAAGCAGATTTCAAGCATAATTATCAAACGCATCTTAAACACCTTAAACTCAAAGGACTTCAGCCCAAGACGATTGAGGCCTATTCCCGAGCCATGCGGCGTATCGGCGCGTATTTCGATTATCAAATTTATGATCTGTCCGAATCCCAGTTGACCGATTATTTCAGCGATTTGCTGGAATCGCACTCCTGGAGTAGCGTCAAACTTGATCTGTACGGTCTTAAATTCTTCTATACCTATGTACTCAATAAACCCTGGCCAGTGCTAAAGTTGATCAAACCACCAAGGACACAGCGCTTACCGGATATCGTCACCGTTGCGGAAGCCGGACGGCTGTTCACGATGACCCATACCCTCAGTTACCGGGTGTTCTTTTTTACGCTTTATAGCTTGGGTCTTCGTCTCGGTAAGGCTTGCGCCTGACGGTGGCGGATATTGATGCCAAGCGGCTGCGGGTACATATTCGTGATGCCAAGGGCAACAAAGATCGCTTGGTGCCGTTGCCAGTAGCGACGTTAACCTGTCTGCGCCGCTTCTGGCAGGTGCATCGCAATCCGGTGTTGCTGTTTCCCAATCGCCACGGCGGCCTTAAGTCGGCGCATTTGTCCACCACGCCCTTGGATCGCGGCGGGGTGCAAGCGACGTTGCGCCAAGTAGCCCAAGACTGCGGTATAAAAAAAAGATTACCCCGCACAGTCTACGCCACAGCTACGCTACCCATCTAATCGAAGCAGGCGTTGACCTGCTTGAAGTTCAGAAAATCCTCGGCCACCATAGTATCCTGACCACCGCCCGTTATACCCACCTGACCGACACCACCAATCAGCAGGCCGACCAGTTAATCAATGCGCTGATGAATGGCTTTGCCATTGACTGGCGGAGCGTCAAATGATGCTGCTCTCGTCGATCATCCAAACCTTTGAAGCCGAATACCTGGCGACTTATCAGAACGCGCTTTTGCCCAGCCAGCGTAAAGCGTTGACAGCCCTAAAACAGTGCCGTACCACGCAAAGCCCGGTGATGTTGGCACAATGCGACGGCTGCGAAAAACAACTCTTCATCCCGCATTCCTGCGGCCATCGCAATTGTCCCCATTGCCAGCATCATGAAAGCCAACAATGGCTGGAACGGCAACTCAAAAAACAAGTGCCGGCCGAGTATTTCTTATTGACTTTCACTTTGCCGGCCGAACTTCGGCCGTTGGCCTGGCAACATCAGCGCACACTTTATGACTTGATGATTCGTTGTAGCTGGGAGACCCTCAGAACCTTCGCGCAGAACGATCCGCAATTACAGGGAAAGGCTGGTGCCATCAGCGTACTGCACACCCATTCACGTCGATTGGATTATCATCCGCATGTGCATGTGGTGATGCCTGCGGCAACTATCGATGCTGATAAACGACGGTGGCGTACGAAAACCAGCAAAAACAAAAAATCCTATTTGTTCAACCACAAAGCCTTGGCGAAAGTGTTCCGCGCTAAACTGCTCGACGCTATCACACAAGAGGGGCTCCAGCTTCCGGTTCGCTATCCCGAAACCTGGGTGGTGGATGTAAAATCCGTCGGCTCAGGCGACAAGGCGCTAGTCTATCTGGGGCGCTATCTTTACAAAGGCGTGATCCAGGAAAAGGATATTATTGCTTGTAAGGAGGGTCTGGTCACCTTCCGCTACCAAGACAGCAAGACGAAAAAGATACAGACCCGAACGATACCCGGTGCCCAGTTCTTGTGGCTGATTTTGCAGCACGTGTTACCCAAGGGCTTCCGACGCACCCGTAACTTTGGCTTTTTGCATGCCAACAGCAAACGGGTGTTGGCACTGCTTCAGGAGCTGCTTCGCTTGAACCCCATTAAAATTTTGGTTGAGCGAGCATTACGACCTACAATCAAGTGTCCTTGCTGCGGCGGTACTATGCGGATTGTGAAAACGCGGATTCCCGCCCTGTCCGCATTCGGGCTGCTTGCGCCATCCGGCTAACAGAGTGGAGGTGCAACCGGTTATGTAACCGCATCTGTCAATCTGGGCAAACTTTAAATCGGCATTGTGAAGTCGAGAGCCGCGTTTGCCTGAAAAAAGGCTGTAATCCACCTTTAATCATCACCATCCGCTAAAGGCGTTACCAAAACAACGCTTTTGGCTTGTCCTTACGTAATGCGGCTTTAGATTCCTCGCCGCAACCAACAAAATCCGCAAAGATATTTTCTTATACTGCACCGACTATCACCGGGCTTGTCCAACAACCGGTTCAGATTGTGGCTCGCTATCGCTCGCACAATCTAACCTTATTCGTTATGCATGGGGGGCAACACATTCTCGCACCATTACGTGAGATAACATTCCAGTGCGATTGAGAAAATTGCGTTCTGGAAGAGCACAGAACCCAGTTGGAAGGTGCCAGGTAGGACAGGAAAGGAAATCATGTCGCTGAGGACGCGGACGGTCAAGAACTTTCGGATGGTCGGGCTCGCGCAAGTGTTCTCCATGGGCCTGTCACAGGTTGGGCT
>JBGOXG010000210.1:0-3854 GCA_041479025.1 Anaerolineae bacterium | reverse complement strand
GATGTGCTTCGGTGCCGATGATCACCGTAATTGGAGGGGCACCAAACAGACCATCAGCCTCAACGTTCCAGCCGGTGCGCTTGAGTACCACATGACGCGCGGCAGCTAAAGCGCTAAAGTTTGCCATCGTTGCTCCGGTGACAAATGCACCTCCACACTCGCGTGGGAGACGGAAAAGGTCAAGCATCCAACGCAGGGCGATTTGTTCGAGATAAGCCGTGGCGGGAGTGGCGTTGTAATAGGCTGTGTTCTGATCCCATGCTCCAGCCAGCCAATTGGCAGCCAGAGTCACAGGAAGTGATCCGCCGATGACAAAGCCGAAAAAGCGGGGCCCCGCCATGGCCATCGTAGCGGATGAGCAGATCTCATCCAGTAGTTTCAGTGCCATTTCGGGTTCACTCGGCTCTTCGGGCAATGGCTGGTCAAGTACCGCAAGTTTCGTAATGGCTTCCGGTAATGGAGCGGCACCCCGAGAGTCAAGACCTTCGAGATATGAAATTGCGCGTTGAGCTGCGTTTTCCAAGAGCTTTCTCATCGCTATCTCCATATTTATAAGAATATGACTGCGCGCCCACACTATCCGGAGTTTTGTGGCAAATCGGTGGGCGGTGTTTACATTCCTATCACTTGAAGCAGTGACCAGACGCCCCATCCAATGATTAGCAGACCGAATACTCGACTGAGCCATTTGCCCGCCGGCGCTACTTTCTCGACAAAAACATATCCGGCTATTAGAGCCACCCACATTAGGTTCATCACCCCAGCTACAAAAAGCAGGAGCATCAGTTGCCAGCAACAGCCAAGGCAATAAATGCCATGTCTCAGGCCCATGATGAGCGCGCCCAAAGTTCCTTCCCGCCATTCAGTTGTGAGAAAACTAAGTGGAGATCGGCAATTTGACAGGCAGGCATATTTCAATGGTGTGAACTGATACACTCCAGCCAAGATGAGCAACATTCCACCTGTGAATGGCGTGACACTAATCGTTCCAGTAAAGAGCAGCTCCGCTGAATGAAATCCCCACTGCAGCAGGGCAGCTCCAATACTGAATAAAATCCATACAATCAAGTAGCCGAGCAGGAAAGATGCGGTTGCAGAGATGGAAGTTTTATCTGCGTGCCTTTTTCGGTTGAGACCGGCGAACGTAAGGATCATCGGAGTAACAGAGGGTGTCATCATGGCGACCATCATAATTGCCCACATCAGCAGAGCAAAAAGGATATCGTCGACTTGCCACGCCTGCATATTAGGCATGGTCATCTGCGCGGCAGGCATATCCATGGTGGGGCTACCGTTCATTTCCACTCCTGCCATCCGAATGGACAGATTGATCAGATATGCCCAAGCCAACAGTGTAATTGCGATCAAGCCTGAGATAACAATTGCGCGATCCCGCCTGAGTGCTCTTTCAATCACAGATGTCAAGGCTACCAGCTCTCTATACTTCAGGGTATTCGACTGTTGTATGGAAGGCGTTACGACCGCTGTGATCGAATTTCAGACCACCCCCGAAAATCTTCATGATCTTCGTCATTGCCACATACGCCCAATCAAAAATGAGTCCCGGCCGATCATTGACAAGTTTCTTTGGGTTGCCTGGCGTACCGTCGACAGGGTCTGTAAATCCCTGCAAGGCCACATCCAGAATTCCGGGCACACTGAAGTGACTTTCGAAACCATCTATTACAATTTCAACAGGGACAAACTTCGGTTCATGGACCGTGGTGTATGTGGTTGCGAAAACTGCGAACGGTCCCTTCCCACCCGCGCTACCAGTCACGATTTCTGAAAGAGCCTTACGTTGCTCTGGCGAGGCGCGGTCGGTGATGAAGAACGCCGCAGTCCCATTGCCGTCATGGATGGCGTTGGGCCACGCCCAGGCGATGACAAAATCCATTCCGTCCAGAGCGACATCGCTGTAATGTCCGTTGCGGACGTGATAAGCAACGAGCGCTTCACAAATCCCATCTGTTGGGAAGCCCATGAAATTACATGGGCACGCGTGTGTACAACTGCAAGTTTCGAGATAGTCTGCTGTGAAAGCCCACTTTACATTGGTCATTTTACTTTTCTCCTTGAGAACCGACACTCGCTGAAACCTCCCAGCTAGTGCTTATGTGGCAATTTCTTAACCGCCACCAGCCAGCAGCCGCTTCAAGTCACCCAGACCATCCTGGCTCTAGAGCGGTACGGCGATGATAGCCCCGAACGGTTGCTACCCCAAATGCTTGTGAAAGAAACCGGCCGGCTAACCGCGGAGTAAACCGCGTCCGCTGCAGCGGTTTGTTAGACGGGCTTCAGGTTAATATTTCTCACTTCCGATCAAAGTCTGTTATCGGTTGCGGCTATCCACTTAGCCGGTGAATGATTTGTGGTTCCATGTAGGATGAAAGACCCAGTCGGCCAAGCTCTCGACCGAATCCGGATTCCTTAAAACCACCGAATGGTATCTCTGCTTCATAGTTGGAATGGAAGTTGATCCAAACGGTTCCTGCTTCGATTTGTGCAGCTACCTGCGCACCTCGGTCAACGTCTTTTGTCCAAACTGATGCGCCGAGTCCGAAGCGAGTATTGTTCGCCCTTCGCACTGCATCATCAATATCGCGGTACTTGAGAATGGGCAGCACGGGACCAAACTGCTCCTCTGCAACAAGACGTGTTTCATCCCCAAGATCTGCGATGATGGTTGGAGCAACGAAATATCCCGTTTGGTTGAAGGTCTGCCCTCCTTCATAAATACGCACGCCTTTGTACTGACGGGCATCCTCGATAAGCCCAAGGACTTTTTCATACTGCATCTTATTTTGGATGGGTCCCATTTGAATATCTGGCTCAAAGCCGTCGCCCACGCGGTGTGCACGAGCGAGCCGGGCGAGGGCTTCAATAAGAGGTTCATAGAGTGTCTCTGGAACGTAAACACGTTTTACAGCAATGCATGTCTGGCCAGCATTGCCCATGGCAGCACTAAAAATGCCCATCGCCGCAACATCGAGGTCGACGTCATCCAGTAGAATCGCTGGATCATTGCCTCCGAGCTCAAGCGTAACGCGCTTAAGCGTCTCGGCGGCACTGGCAAAGACACGCTTGCCCGTCGCGACAGATCCAGTAAAGGAGATGCGTGCGATTCCCCGATGCTCCGTCATCCAGCGACCAAGTTCATTCCCGCCTGCGAGTACATTAAGGACTCCCGGCGGGAGAGTTTCTCGCGCCACCTCACCGACGAGCAGAGTGGAAAGTGGCGTATAAGGTGATGGCTTCAGCACCAAGGTATTGCCAGCGTACAAGGCATGCCCGATCTTTGAGGTGGCAAGCAAGATGGGATAATTCCAAGGGGTAATCGCCCCGACAACGCCGAGAGGACGATAATGCAGCTCGACTCTGCTATTATCATCTTCGCGAATTAGCTCAGAATGCGGCTCGAACTGACACAAGGCTTTGAGTTCGTGAGCGGAATATAATACCTCACCTTTTGCATCCGACAAGGGCTTGCCCTGTTCACGTGTTAGGATTTCAGCAATCTCATCAGCATGTGCCTCCAGCGACTCCGAAAACTTTTCAATCAACATGCGTCGCTCGGCAAAGGACATGCGTCGCCACGAGTCGTACGCGCGTTGTGCCGCGGAAACCGCTTTGTCAAGCTGCTCGGGCGATGCATCTGGTGCTGAGGCAAACGCGGCACCGGTTGCCGGATTAATTACTTCGAAGTATCTGGCGCTTGTCTCCGCGTGACCATCAATGGTGTGTGTGTATTCTGAGACACTTTGATTTACCGTTGAAACAGTTAACATGGCAATCTCCTTAATTCATATGCTGTTTGGGAATTGGTAAATGGACAGGCCATAAAAACAATAATG
>JBGOXG010000240.1:0-3211 GCA_041479025.1 Anaerolineae bacterium | reverse complement strand
GGGTACTTCGACAAACCCGAACCCCGTCTGGGCGGAGCGGACCTGATTCGGTACATCCCGCCGCTGGCGAATGCCACTTACATCCTGCACTTCCGGCTGGAATCACCAATATGAAAATGAGCAACCGCTGGAATACAATCATTTATGGATACAAAAACGCCAGCAATTTCGCTGGCGTTCCGATCAATCAGTCGAGGCTGGTTTAATCTCCGCATCCTCGGCTGGACCCGCTCTGGCCGGATTCTGATCCCACTTGTCCACCAGCCAGAAACCAGCATAGTAACCGATGAAACCGAGCATCAACCCTGTCACGACATCCAGGATGTAATGCTGACCGGTGAACAGGGTGGACAAACACACCATGACCAGGATGCTGACCCACAACCATTTCTGGTGAGGGTACCAGCGTGCATAGATCAACATCAACAGGGTGGTCATGTAGACGTGCCCGCTCGGGGCTGCATCATAGTTCCCATCGTGGGCATAAACATAGCGTAACGCGTTCGTGAAGAAATCACTTCCAATGAGGACCGGTCGTATGACATAAGTCGGGTAGAGCATGAAAATGGTCATCCCGACGCCGATGGTTAAAGTTGCCGATACCACTGCCACCCTGAAGAGACGCCCCTGCATTTTGAACGCCACCCACGTATAAGCCGCAATCCAGATCGGCCAGACCATCATATAGGGAACCACCCAGATTGACCAAATCGGGATGACATCCAAGGCGATCCTGGGGACAACGCCTCCCGTCATGAAATGACTGGTCGGGAGGTAGAATAATTGCAGTATCACCGGGATGGATACCAGCGCGATACGCTTCTTTAGTGTCATTTTTTCCATTTACTTTTTCTACTCATCATCTGGTTAGGATTATACCTGAGGGGTTTGTAAATGTTGCTTTTAAAAAAATCCAACCATAAAACCTGGCTGGTTCAGAGCTTACATGTCAGGACGAGTGCTTGTGATAAGGTATCAGCAATAAGAACCCAATTGCGATAACAAATTCCCCGATCGACACACCCAGTGCCTGCACGGGGCCAAAAAAAGGCACATCCGGGAGCGCCTGGCTGCCCATGCCGAAAACATCCGCCATGCCGGCGAAGACCGCGATCACATATCCGGTGGCAATCAAACGCTGGCCGATGTCAGCCAGGATCGTCCTTTCGTTTCCCCGCCAGAGCGCGCTCAATCCTAGATAACCGCCAATGGAGATAATCGCCAGCCCGACCAGGAAGACAGCGATCTGGACAAACCCAACCACTGGGCTGCGGTCGAGCTTGAACCATTCAGGTTTTGTACCAATAATGAAAACGACAAAACCCAGTACGGTCAATATTAGGGCAAATCGTACACGCGTGCTCGCACGTATCTCCTGGGGAGAAGCGGCATTTTGAGGAGAATTATTCATTGAGGTCAGTTCGCTCATTTGGCTGGCAAGCTTTTCTTCAGGAAATTGATCCAGTTCCCACCAAAAACTGCGTTGAGGTTATTCTCATTATATCCGCGAGCTGCCAACATGGGAACCAGTTTATGCAGGTCGGCGATCGTGTCAATTTCGGATGGAACGTGCTGCAAACCAAACCCCCCGTCGAAGTCGGTGCCAAAACCTGCATGCAGCGCATCTCCCGCCTTCTGGCAGATGTAATCAATCTGCGCGGCGACCATTTCCAAAGGGCAGGTCTCCCGCGGATCGGAATTGGTCCAGGTTTGGATTAGGAAACGGTTGAATGGGACTACTCCGATGACGCCGTCATGTTCTACGATACGCTCAATGATGTCATCGGTCAGGAAACGGTTGCTGTCACCCTCTTTAACCTGCTGAAGAGCGTTGGAATGGCTGGCGATGATCGGACCCTCGTAAATATCAAGCGCTTCGCGCGCAGCTTCCCAATCCATGTGGCTCAGGTCAAGCGCGAAACCCACCTCCGCCATGGCGTCGAGCAGGGCATGCCCTTCTCTTGTCAAAGGTCCCGGCTCGCGTGTGCCGCCGCAGAATTTGGTGGACATCCAGGCAGGTCCGATGATACGGACACCGCTCTCCCACCACTCAGAAAGTTCATCCAGTTTTCGGATTCCATCTCCGCCCTCCATCAATGGCACCAGACCCACCGGAGGGTCGGCTTTTCGCTCGTCAGGGTGATTCCAGGCTGATAATACGGAATCCAGATCAGGGGTCGTTTGGACCAGACGAAATTTATCCGGTGCGCGCTCGACCAGACGATAGTAAGTGTCCAGTTGCCTGCGGTAGAGATGATGTGCCTGATTGGAATCCACATAAGCCTGGCTGTCCCAATCCCCAGATTTTGCACGGATTGGCGCAGCAAAGAGTGTCGCAAATACCAACGCAACTCTGCCTTGCAGGTAATCTGGATACCCGAGCAAAGAATCCCCGTTGACCTGTACCGCAAGGCTGCCGGCTTCCCGCTGGCGTGTTTCAGCGGCGGAACGGGTGTAATCCCGTCCGAAGGTAAGCATGTTCCAGGCTAGATCCTGGTGAGCGTCAACCAGTATGTGCATTGTGTTGAGTATCGTCACGAAGAGAGCGCACCTTCCGGTGCGCTCTTATGATTATCCGGTAAAATTATTCTTCGTTATGGTTAAAATCAGCCGTGAGGGATTTCATATCGAGGTCGGCAAACTGCGCTGAGTCAACCTTGCGCAGGCTCAAACCGATCCGGCGCTGCTCGGGTTCAATGCGGATGACGCGCAGGTTGACCACATCTCCCTCGTGCAGGACTTCCTTGGGATGTTCGATGCGATTCTCGCTGATCTCCGAGATGTGGATCAATCCCTCCACATCACCCTCCAGCCGGGCAAATGCACCGAACTTGGTCAGGCGGGTGATGACGCCTTCCACCAGCATGCCGACTTTGTATTTGGACGCTTTATCCTGCCAGGGATCGTCCTGCAGGGCGCGGATGGAAAGACCGATGCGCTTCTTCTCGCGGTCAATGCTGATGATCTTGACTTTGACTTCCTGCCCGATTTCGAGTGCTTCACTGGGATGCTGGATGCGCTGCCAGGAAATTTCAGAAAGATGGACAAGCCCGTCGGCGCCATTGATGTTGACGAAAGCGCCAAAATCAGCCAGGCTGGTAACACGCCCGGTGCGGATTTCGCCTTCTTGTAATTCTTCGATGATGCGTTCCTTGATGGACTGGCGCGATTCAGGGTTGGCAGCTCGTTCGGAAAGGATCAGCCGGCGGCG